>JAERRQ010000159.1 GCA_016735355.1 Desulfobacterales bacterium
TTTCGGATATTACTTTGTGGATAGTTTCTCCTTACAAGCGCAAGGGCATACGAAAAATCAGTTTTGGATTCATCACCTTTTTCATAATCGGAACGGGAAATAAATTTATTAAGACACTCTCCCCCTTTCAGGGGTTGAGGGGAAAGGGGGACTATTCTATTTGTCTTAGCAGTGTGGTATGGAAAAAACTTTAGGAAGCTTTAAAAAAATCAGCTCCTGACTTCTCACCACTCGATGTCTGCACAGGATAGAACTAAGGCAACGATTCGTGCGTTGTACTGCAACAGGAACCCTCCACCTCTCAATTTGAAAATTGGATGTTTTAGCCCAGCCCCTATGATTGTTGGCCCCAATTAACGTGGTAAAATAATTAAGAATGCCGATTTTCCCCTAATCCTAACTTTTATCCCAAAGTTAGGATTAGCAAATCTTTGAATATGCTGATAATCTCCTATGCCTATTTGATTTGGTGCCACAATATAATATATATTTTATGACACCATAACGACATGGTGTTAATTTTGTGCCAAATCTAATTTGCAAAAAAAATAAAAGTATAGAAAAAACATTTCCATACGGCGTGGAGAACGCTGAAGGGATTTGAGGCAATAAACATGATCAGAAAAGGATAGATTGAAGGTGTAAACAATAATATCAATAAAATATTTTACTTTTTTAGAGATTTGGTCCAGTCCTCTAACGACAAGTGGTGCTTAACTCTGTAAAAAGCTTTGTCGTTTGTGATCAGAATTGCACCAACGGCAACCGAATGGGCGGCGATTAGCATATCCATCGTTCCAAGGGGCGTCCCCTCACTTTCGCAAGAAGTGCGCAATTGAGCGTATACCGCTGCTGCACCTGAGTCCCATGGCATTATTTCAACGCGAATTAAAAACTCTTTGACTGCTATGGGTAAGCGCTTGGCCTCCGGTTTTTTGGCCACACCGCGGAGTAATTCTGCCTGGGTGATTGATGAAATACATATGCTTGCCATCGGTACTTTAAGCAAATACTCTCGGACAATGGCAGGCTTTCCTTTGATGATATAGCTGGCGGTGTTTGTGTCCAGCATATAAAGCTGCATCAAATCCTTCATTAAAACAGATCCGGATCCGGCGGCAGCTCGTTGTCTCGATCAGCCATAAAATCTTCCGGAACATCGATGGTTTCCATCAGTTCAAAAAAATTATCCCAGGATCCAGGTTTACGCGAGAGAATGATATCGTCCGTAACAGGATCTTTTCGGATGAAAACTTCTTTGCATTCAAATCGAAAATCCACCGGTAACCGCACCGCCTGACTGCGGCCGTTCATAAATAGTTTGGCAATGTGGCGCATAATGTTCACCTCTTTTATCTGCGAAATTTTTCGGCCCCCAATTTATACATATACCACGCTTTGTAATATATCAAGATATATTATTTATATTTACGCTCTATCCACAGACTTGAGATCCCGTTAAAATATCCCGATCAAACAAGAAAAATTGCACAGCATTTTTAACCTGGCCGTTTTCGTGTGCAAGATCATAACATATTCTGACTTTACAATTCGGCATTGAAGTTAACATCTGTCCATACGGCTGGGAAAGGTTTGCCAACTTCAAGATCGCTTAATTTTTGCATTTTACTTTTGCCTTTCGTTTTGAATTTCAGTCTACAATCCGCAATTTTTTTTGCCATACTTCTCATGCGAATTTTTTCTAACAATTTATGTAGTCGTCAGGGTGTTCAGGCAACAGCTTGTTGCCTATAAAATTTGACGCTCCTTCTATTATATAAAGTAGAGAGAAACTTTTTTTAAATATTTCTGCGTATCGGGCTGGATCCGTTAGCGGCTCCTGCCGATTAGATGCCCGATTTTTCAAAACCGGGAGCAGTCACAGCGAGAAAATTTTTATGATTATAAATTTTATCAGATATCTGAAACGCAAACAGAAAAAAACAGAAATCAGCCTGGATGATCTTTCAAGCCTCTGGACGGATACGGATCAGAAAAAAACAGAAACCGCCCAACAGACTGCAGCTGATCAATGGGACAATCCTGAGCTTAACAAATTTTATAATCATTATATCCACCCATACAGCGATGTCCTGGGAAATAGCCTTAAATCGATCCAAAAGATCATGACCCTTCTCGATAAGGCGAAAGATTATCCTTCTGTGGCAAAAAATGACCCGACAGAAACCACGGACTTAAAATTTTCAGAAATCACCCTGGTGGAGCATACCCTGAATGTCGCAGGTAAAGTAATGGAGACAATTCAAAGCAGAATCAGGGACCCTGAGTTTTCTGCCGGAGAAATGCTGATCGTCGCCCTGGCCCATAATCTGGGCAAGCTGCCGGGCCGGGACATGCCGGTCGACCTGCCTTCCAAAAGCGCAATAGTGGCCGAGCAGTTTCTAAAAAATCTGCCATTTAAAAAGACGGCCATGCAGACGATCAAAACCTATAAAAATTCACCTAAACTGAACCAGGCAAAATTACTGAGCATGGCCGATCATGCCGCCCGGAAAATGGAGGAAGCAATCCTTGAAAACTGAACTGATACTTTCCGCGGTTCTACTGATTTTTTTATCAGCCTGCGCTTCTGCACCGCCGACAACAAAAAAGTTATCCCCTGCCGTTCGTCTTGCCCTTAATACCGGCGGCAAGCCGACCCGGATAAGAGCGGCGACTATTGCCCAGGATTTCAAACCGGCTGATGTCATCCCGGCAGGGATGTTCGTCATTACCGATCTGCCTGTCAGGCCAGTGCCCCCTGCCAAGGCAGACAGGTCGGTATTTTCACCTAAAATCCTCAAAGAAAAAATCAAGATGGCCTTGCCGGAAAAAACAACAAACCCAACAAAACAACAAAAATCAGAAAGACTGACCATCTATTTTGATTTTGATTCATACTCAATTCAGCAAAAGGAAAAAGAGAGGCTTAACAAATTTATCAAAAAGTTTAACCAGCAGCCGATGCGGATTGACGGCTATGCCAGTCCGCCCGGATCAGATGCTCATAACCGGGTGCTTTCTTTACGCCGCGCCATGGCCGTTGAAAAATATCTGACCAAGATAGGCGTAAAGGTCGCGACAGTCGTCGGACATGGAGAAAATAAAGCGCCTCGATCAAAACCAAGCCGCAAGGCGGTTATCTCCATCAAAAGAAAGGAGTGATGCCTATAGGTTAAAAAATCAAGTATCGGTTTAAAGCGTAAGCTTCAATTATTTTTAATCACTAAACAAAGGGGGAACAAAACATGATCCAACAAATAAAGAAGAAAACAATCACAATTAAAACCAGGATAATAAAAATTTTCAGCGACCCAGGCAAATCACGCAAAATAAGCCTCTTTGTTGTCGGCTCCGGAGCAACGGTTCTGGCTGCGGGAACAGCCTCGGCATTTATCCCGACACCTGCCGCAGGTTCGTTTGCTTACGACGTATATGATGTTGCCGTAAATCAGCTTCTGAACGGTCCCATAGGTTTTACAGCCGGAGTCGGTGCAATGGCATTTGGAGGCGCAATGGCTATTCAGCAGAAAATAGCACTGGCTATTCCCTGTATTCTGGGCGGAGCCTTGGTGATGACGGCCGACACCATGACACAGACCCTTGGAGCGATTTTTTAATCATAATCTCCTTTCCGGCGCCCTGCTGAAACACGCGGGGCGTTAATCGCCAAACCCTGGACGGCCGGAGGAAAAAAAAATGCAAAACAACTTACCACGCATTCCCCAGTATTTATCGGCACCCTTGCAAGTTCTATGGTTCGAGCCGGATGATCTGGCGGTCTGCATAATCAGTTTTACAGTCGCATCTATTTTCAAGGGCTTTTTCTGGTTTCTGATATTGATCGGTCCCTTTGTTTATATGCGGTATAAACTCAAGTACCCCAAAAGTTTTCTGAAACACATGCTTTATTTCATAGGGGTAAAAAATCTTAAACATTATCCATCAATTTTTTTCAAAAATTTTAATGAGTAAAAAAATGAAACTCGACCTGTTTGTACAAAAAACATCAAATTTATACGCTGAAAACCGCTTGCTGAAATTTGTCGTACTGGTTATCGGAATCGCGGTAATTATTAACTCGGTCTTTTCCTACAAGGCGCTTCATTACCAGAAAACCGTGATTCTGCCTCCGGTGGTTGACCGGCGAATAACTATCAGCGGCAATGACGTCAATGAAGAGTATATAAAACTCTTTGCCAGGTATTCCATCGGTCTGCTTGAAACCTACAGCCCTGTTTCGGTCCGCGCCCAGTTTGATGAGCTTTTGAAGCTTGTCGCGCCCTCTTTCTATCCTTCTTTTGAAAATACCCTGGCCGATCTGGCGGCAACTGTAAATACCTTGATGATTACCAGCGCCTTCTATCCCTTTCGGATAAATCTCGACAAAAAAAACAAAACAATCACTATTACAGGAACCAAAAAACAGTTTACCAGCAGCAACATTGTAAACAAAGGTCAGAGCAAAACATATATTATCGGATACGTAATTTCTAACGGAAGGTTTTTTATCAATGATTTCAAAGAAGTCGAAAACAAATAAGATTACCGCCGCTGTGCTGGCGGCCTGTATCATCCTGATCGCCGACAGCCCTGTGAATGCAGCATGGTCTATCCAGCTCGGGACATTCAAAACCCTGACCGGGTTGCGGCATATGTACAACAGCCTTCCGGATGCAATTAAAAAGGAGATGCTGATCTGCCGCTCCGGTGACTATTATGTTGCCAGGTACGGTTTTGTTGCAAACAAGGCAGAAACAAAACAGCTGATATCCACAGCTAAAAGCAACGGCCTGACTCCCATGGTGGTTGAATGCAATACCGACCTTTGTTCTACCCCTGAGGCTATTTTTAAAGAGTCTGCAAAAGCATCTCACAGGATAACCCACCCGGAAATTACTCAAAGCATAAGCATTCCGGCAAAAGCGCCCGAAAAACAAAAACAGACATACAATCCGGACCAATTTTTCGGTCATGCCGACATTATGGTTCTGCCGGAAATCACGACCAAGGTGATTTTAAGCAGCATGGATATTAACCGGATCACCTGTGATGACGGCCCGATCAAGGATGTAGTCTATTCCAAGGAAAAAGGCTTGAGCGTAAAAATAAACAACAGCAATGCCTTTGTAAAATTTCTGGCTGTTAAAAAGCGGAATGAATTGCGCTATCCCGAAAAACCGGTCGAGCTTTATTTTATCTGCGGACCGGATGCAGCCGTCTATACGGTCATTGCGGTTCCCGAAAAAGTGCCGGCTCAAAATATCCGGCTGGTTTCTAAAAAGAAGCGGCTCAAAAAAAATCTCTCTCTTTTTGAGGGCATACCCTTTGAAAAAAAGGTCTTAATGCTCACAAAATACGCCTTTCAGGATAATATCCCGGAGAGTTTTACAGTCAGGAAAGCAGACAAGAAAAAATACCTTTCCCGGGATTTAAACATTTCTTTAAGAAGAACGATCATCGCGGAGGGAGAAGGAATCCAGCTTAAAGAGTATCTGGTTTCGATCAAACAGGGTTCCTCCAGGCAAAAAATGACCCTGGAGGAAAAATACTTCCTTTTGCCGGAACTTACCGAAAATCCAATCGGAATAACCCTGGAAAAGACAAGTTTGACCAAAGGAGAAACCGGACGGCTTTTTGTTGTGGAAAAACATAGCGAGTAAAGGAGCAAGATGCTGAACAATATCAAAAAAAAATGGGCGGAACTCGATCCCAAAAAACAGAAAAAAATCACTCTCCTTTCCATCTGTATATTCATGATGATTTTTTGTGCTTTGGGATGGCACAGCCGGTCCAAGCATAAAATTCAAAGGCCGGGACAAAATATCCAGGAGTCGAAGAAAACAAAGAGTATAGACCTGAACACCCGTTTGATCAAGGAGAGCCTGATTACGGAAACCAGGAACCGGATCAATCAGCAGGATAAAATTTTGCACGATCTCAAAGAAGAGATGAAGCTGTTGTCTCAGGAAAAGGATTCATACAGAGCAGCTCCGGATTTAAAAACAGAACATAGGCCGCTCCCTGTACCGAGGCCACCCGGCCTTGCAGAAACAAAAGCAGCCCCTCCCCAAATAATATCATCTCCTCCGGTATTCTCTCAATCCGGTTTTAAGCCGCCGGAAAATCCGGAGGATTTGATAATCGGCGGAATTACTACTGTAAGCAACGACACACCGGTCAAGCAGGATGCAGGTGATGATAAAAAAAAACTCAAAATTTATTTGCCCCCTTCTTTTATGGAGGCGACTTTGCTCTCCGGGGTGCGCGCCCCCACAACCTCGGCGGGCAAAAATAACCCTTTGCCGATCCTGTTCCGGATCAAAAATTTGGCTATCCTGCCCAACAAGGTCAAGGGAGATTTAAAGGGCTGTTTTGTCATCGGCGAAGGAACCGGCAACCTGGCCGATGAACGGGTGCATGTGAGGCTGCTGACCCTTTCCTGCGTATCTAAAAAGGGAACCGCGGTTATAGATCAACAGATTAAAGGTTTTGTCATGGACGAAGACGGCATTATCGGGCTGGATGGAACGGTAGTGGCTAAAATGGGATCGATGCTGGCCAGAAGCGCCCTGGCCGGAGCCCTGGGCGGCATAGGCGAAGCCATGCAGAATTCGTCTTTCGATTACCAGACTACCGCCCTGGGAACGCAGCAGATATTCTCCCAGGATGATACCACAAATATCACCCGCGGAGCTGTCGGCGGAGCAATTTCCGGGGCATCAAAGGATCTGCAGAAATTCTATCTGCAACTGGCGGAACAGACCATGCCGATTGTCGAAGTCGGAGCTACAAAAACAGTCACCCTGGTAATCAGCGAAGGTATTAATCTGGAGGTTAAGGAAGCCAATATTCTTCACTAAAAAAATTGGATTCCTGCACCCTAAGGGAAAATTTATTATGAAAAAAATTATTCTTGTTTTATGCACAGGATTTATTTTATCCGGCTGCAGCGTTTTTAATCCTTATAAGTCGAAATTTCAATGTCCTGATACATATAAAGGCAAATGCGTTTCTGCTACAAACGCTTATAAGGAAAGCGTAGAAAATTCCGATAACACTTCTTTAGAAAATCTTTCTCCGGAACTATCC
>JAERRQ010000018.1 GCA_016735355.1 Desulfobacterales bacterium
ATAGCTGCTGCCAAAAAGCAGGAAATGTATCTAAAATTCCGCGCGGGCACAATTTCGGGCACAATTCACCAAATTGACGAAAAAAGGGCTAACACGGATGGGCGCTAACCCTTTAATATTATATGTAATTATTGGTGCCCCCGGCATGAATCGAACATGCGGCACATGGATTAGGAATCCATTGCTCTATCCACTGAGCTACGGGGGCTTCTACAGAGCGTTACATAAATAATTTCACTGCGTTATCGGTCGAAGATATGCTATTTGTACGATCTCCTCACTCTATCCTTGTGAAATTAATTGTGTGACGCTCTATGTGGGTAACATTTTTTAAACTAAATCAAAAAGACTAAATCAAAAAGACTGAATCAAGAAGACTGAATCAAGAAGACTGGGCATCGTTTAAATAAATTTCCACTAAAAGTCAAGCTCAAATCAAATTCCTTGACACTGCTATATATTTCAGTATAGTTCAAATTTTTGATACAGCTTTTAAAGCAAAGCGGTACTACTCAATTTCTAATAAATTTTACGGAGTTATTTATGTCCGGTTCAGATATTGACTTATTACACATGATAACCAATGCAGGGCTTATGGTTCAGTTTGTGCTTTTGCTGTTGCTTTTTTTTTCGATAACATCATGGGCAATCATAATTATTAAATATCGATATTTGAGAAAAGCAATAAAAGAATCGATTCTTTTTACAGACTTTTTCTGGACGAACAGGGATTTTTCCGATGCCTTTAAAAAAGCCAAGGAGCTTTCCGGAAGTCCTGTTGCCAGAACTTTTCGTGTCGGATATCTTGAATTAAAGAAATTGAGCTTGTCAGGGGTTTCCGTTAACTCGGAGACGCAAAAAAAACAGGAACCCGATACGCTATCTTTGAGTTCAAAATTTGCAGGAACAGATAATCTGCAAAGGGCGTTAAGACGGGCTATCAACACAGAGACAACCAGAATGATGCAAATGGTCCCTTTTCTGGCTACAACAGGGAATACGACTCCTTTTATCGGACTTTTCGGCACTGTGTGGGGCATCATGAATTCTTTTCATGGAATCGGTTTGCGTGGCTCTGCCAGTCTGGCTGTTGTGGCGCCCGGGATCTCAGAGGCTCTTGTCGCTACTGCCGCGGGCTTAGCCGCAGCAATACCGGCAGTGATAGCCTTTAATTATTTCATGCAGAAGATCAGGATTATAGAGTCCGAGCTGCAGAGTTTTTCTGCTGATTTTTTAAATATAATAGAAAGAGACGTTCTAAGCGCGGACAGGAGCGCCAAATGATATATAAAGGCAATAATGACAATCTTATGTCCGACATCAATGTGACTCCCTTTGTTGATGTTATGCTTGTTCTCCTTATTATTTTTATGGTTACAGCGCCTATGATGGTTCAAGGGGTTAATGTATCCTTGCCTGAGGTGGCTGCCAAATCGCTCCCTGCGCAGGCTGAGAATCTGGTCATTACTATCGTTAAAAACGGTGGGGTTTATATTAACGATTATCAAGTAGAATTTAATTTTTTGCAGGAAAAATTGTCCAAGATTATGGATGGACGCAAGGATAGAGAGGTTTTTCTAAAAGCTGATAAAGAGATATCTTATGGGATGGTTGTTCAGGTAATGTCGGAAATCAAGAACGCTGGAGTTGAAAAGATCGGGATGGTTACAGAGCCTGCCAGCACTAAAAAAAACAGAAAAAAAGCATAATAGAACTTGAATCAGGCTTTGGTAAAACTTAAGTTGAGCGATTAGCTGTTAGCCTTGAAAAAACAAGGTATTATATCAGTAAGAAATAACACCCAATGTGTGAAAATTTGTAATCGCAAAACATCTTGTAATTATTAAGCTAATAGCTAACAGCTAAAGGCTAACCGCTCAATTCAGATAAAACATGCATTCTACTGTTCAATTATATCAAGGGATAGATAACGATCCCAAAACAGTCGTCATAGTTTATTTAATTTCAATTCTTTGTCATCTTTGTTTTATATGTTTATTAATATTTACGCCAAGGTTTACATCACATAACAAGCCCTTAACATCTGTAATCGATGTCAGTATTGTTTCATTACCTGAAAGAAAAATTTTGCCGGAAAAGGTTCGGCAGGAAAAGACAAATTTAAAGGCTATCCCAAAAATATCCGAAAATACTACAAAAAAATCAACAAAAACTGTTTCCATAGTAAAAAAGAAAAAAAAAGTTAAAAGGTCTCTTAAAAAGAGGACTTATAAATCGGCTTTAGTACGAAAAACTGCAATCAAGCAGATAGAGCCAAAAGTTAAACAGGAAAAATCCGACCCACTTGCCGAGGCTTTTGAGCGTTTAAGACGGGAAATCAAAAAGGCGGAGACCGGGAAACAGGAGAATAAAAAACCTGGAAATAACATCAGGTCAGAGAACTTTAAAGGAATTGCAGGAAAAAAGAGACTTGAGTTAATCAATATTTATAGAGTTGAGGTTGCTTATCAGGTTCAAAAAAACTGGGCATTCTCCGAACAACTGGCGGGAGGTCGTAACGATTTGATGTCTGAAATTGCGTTTAAGATTATGCCGGATGGTCAAATCCATGATATATGGTTTGATAAAAGGTCAGGCAATATTTATCTGGACGAATCCGCCAGAAAAGCAATTATGAAGACCAATCCTGTTCGACCGCATCCGAAAGGGATAAAGAAATCTTATATTATTGTCGGTTTGAGATTTACTCCTGAAGGTATCAAGTAGTTGAAGGCGGCCGAAGTATAGTATAGATTGTTATATAATTATCCGATTTTAAAATTTGTCGCAAGGCCAGAGGCAGGAAGGCGTATTGTAATACGTTGACGACCTATAACGGAGTGAAATTCTTGATGTGACAATCTATAGTTTCCAAATTTTTGGGTGCATATATGCTAAGAGCTTTATTTGTAAGACTAATATGTTATTTTACGGTGATATTTTTTTTTACCGGAGCGCAAAGTTCATTTGCGGGATATGATTATATAGATATAACAAATCCTTTTTTACGAAAAATTCCTGTTGCAGTCTCTTCTTTTAAAACATTTTCAGGAAATACGGCAGAGAGGCAAGTCGCCCTGAAAACATCAGATCTATTTTCTTCAATGCTGGAGTTTACCGGCTATTTCAAAATGCTGGACAGGGCGGCATTTTTGGAAGATCCTCATCGGTCAGGCATTACCGCGTCAAATATTAAATTTCATAATTGGACATCTATAGGTGCGGAGCTGTTGATAACAGGCCTGATTCTTAAAAACGTAGATCTACTTGAAATGGAACTGCGATTGTATGATACATTTAAGGGCAAACTGATAGTGGGCAAGCGTTATAAAAGCAAGCCGGGAGATCAGAGACGGATAGTACGGCGGTTTTGTAGCGAAATTATATATCATCTCACAGGCAACAAGGGTATATTTAACAGCAGGATAGCATTTATATCAAACGCTTCAGGTCATAAGGAAATCTATATTTGTGACTTTGACGGTTATAATCCTAAACGTTTTACCTTTAATAATAATATAACCCTGTCTCCGGCCTGGTCATCCGATGGCCGATGGTTGGCTTTTACTTCATACTTAAAAGGCCATCCTGATCTTTATATAAAAAATTTAGCACAAAAAAGAGGTTCCGTTGTCGCTAAAAAAGGAATTAATATTACTCCTGCATGGGTTCCAGGCAAATTTAAGCTTGCGGCGACATTTTCATTTTCCGGCGACCAGGAAATTTATATGTTGACCGGAAACGGTAAAATAACTAAAAGATTAACTGTAAACAAGGGAATAGATTCATCCCCATCATTCTCTCCTGGTGGGAGAAGGATGGCATTTGTTTCAAAAAGATCAGGGACTCCGCAAATTTATATTAAGGATTTTAGATCAGGGAATGTAAACAGACTTACATTTCAAGGACAATATAATACCGAGCCGAATTGGTCGCCCAGGGGTGATAAAATAGCTTATTCATCTATGGTAGGGAGAGAAATAAATATATTTGTTATTGGTGTTGACGGTGGGAATCTTACGCAGTTGACAGGTTCTTCCGCCGATAATGAATCTCCCTCCTGGTCTCCGGACGGCAGCCTGATTTTATTCAGCTCAACTCGCGAAGGCCATGCAGGGATATATGTAATGACTGCTTATGGAACTGACCAGAGGCGTTTACTGTCCATGCCAGGCGTTCAGACTGGTCCTGCATGGTCGGCTAACATTAATTAAGGAGGAAAAAATGCAAAAAAGATTATGGATCAACCTAATGTTCTGTTTTATTCTGCCAGCAATGCTTTTTACTGCTTCGTGCTCTAAAAAAGTTGTCAGTACTGAACCTACAACGGATCAGATGGCCGAGGGTGATACAGATCAACTCTCTGAAGTAACCGACGTAGTTGTTGTGGATGAAAGCAGTGTCGCAGAGTCTGATCTGATGGAGGCGGAGGCTCTAGCTGCTCAGGAAAAAGCTGCCAGAGAAATGTTTGTCAGTGCAGATATATATTTTGAGTTTGACAGCGCTGTTCTTGCATCATCGGCACAGGACATCCTTAACCTTAAAGCAGCATGGATGATGAAAAATCCCGGGGTTTCGGTTATTATTGAAGGGCATTGTGATGAACGCGGCACCAGTGAATATAATATTGCTCTGGGCGACAGACGTGCAGATAGCGCAAAGCAATTCATAGTAGACCTTGGTGTTGCCCCCGAACGATTAACAACAATCAGTTATGGAGAAGAACGTCCGCTAGACCCGGGAAATAATGAATATGCCTGGGCTAAAAACAGGCGGGCTCATTTTACACTGGAATAAACCCCATGTCCTGGCGGGCTCAACAAAAGATGAAAAATAGTTCTAACTTTTGTAACCGTTCACGGTTGTCGGTTTACGGTTAACAGTTGAATCAAAATAGAGACTATGACTCGTCTTTTGAATTTACAGCACGGTAACCGACCTTATAAATCAATTATTCATAATCAAATAAACGTACTGTTTTGTTGATTTTGCTTTTTTAGAAAACTGTAAACCGTGAACGGTTACTACCTTTTTATAGGACAAGATTGGTTGTATTTAAAATTTGATCGTAGAGACCTTGATCATAGAGGCAGGGCATGCCTTGTCTCTACATTTTTATAGGTTAGAAGTCTGAAGGATCTCATAGCCTTTTTTCAAGTTGTAAAATAATCACTTATGAAACAGATTTGTTTACTTTTTATTATTTTTGTTGTTTTGCTATCAGGGTGTGCCTTAAGACAGGATGTTTATAATCTTGATAACAGGCTTGCCTCGCTTGAAAGACGTTATTCAAAAGCTGAGGGCAGAAATAAGCAACTGGATGCCACTGTTCAGGGATTTAGCAAAACAAGTGCGGGTGAAGACAGTAAGCTAAGAGATCAGTTTGCAAGGATGCGTGCCGAGCTTGACAGTCTCAGGGATGAAGTCCGGCTTCTTTCCGGACGTTTTGAAGAGAACGAATATTTATTCGATAGCAGGATAAATGCTTTTGGAGAATCGATTAATAAGATGCAGACAGGCTTTGGGGGGCTGGAAAAGAATGTGCGCTCAAATAAAAGTCGAGCTACCCGGCCGGCAGGGTATCCTGCTGTTAAATCACCACCGGCAATAGACAGAAAGCCAAAAAAGCAAAGTCCTGCTAATCTGATATACGAAAAGGCCAAAAAGGCATTTGATAAGGGCAATTTTAAGTCAGCGCGGGAGGGCTTTACATCATTACTAAAGCTGTATCCCAATTCGAACAATGCGGATAATGCGCAGTTCTGGATCGGTGAGGTCTATTATCGGGAGAAGTGGTTTCAAAAGGCTATCCTTGAGTATCAAAAAGTTATTGAAAAATATCCTGAAGGGAATAAAGCTAAATCTGCCCTTTTGAAGCAGGGTTTTGCTTTTTTAAGGTTGGGAGATACTGCCAATGCTCGTTTAATTTTTAAGAAATTGATAAAAAAGTACCCTAAATCGAGTGAATCTGAAATTGCTAGAAATAAGTTAAAGGCTTTTTAGTTAGCGTCGTATGGTCAAAATTGTCGGTATAGATCCGGGTCTGGCCGCCACAGGTGTAGGTGTGGTTTGCGGAATAGATATTAAAGTCAAATCTTTTTCTTACGGCAGTATTAATACTTCAAAAAAAAAGTCCCTTCCCCAGCGCCTCCATCATATTTTTTCCAAACTTACCCTTGTATTAGAAAATGAAAAACCGGATTTAATGGTTGTTGAGGATCTGTTCTCTCTTGAAAAGTATCCGAAGTCGGGGATTATTTTGGGGAAAGTTGCTGGTGTTATACTGCTTGCAGGCTGTCGGGCTGATGTCTCGATAGTGGAGATCCCCGTTCGTGAAGCAAAACAGATTTTGACTGGCAATGGTAATGCAGGCAAGGCGCAATTGGAAAAAGCGGTGCGGGAGTTTTTAAATCTTGTAAAACCTATAAGGCCTTTTCATGCTTCAGATGCGCTTGGGATGGCGCTTATAGGTCTGTTTCGATATGGGGCGATCCAAAGAGGGTTATAAGTGGTATGATCGGTTATTTAGAAGGCAGATTGTTAAAAAAAGAAGACGACAGGATTCTCCTGCTTGCAAACCAAATCGGGTACGAGGTGCTGGTTCCGGCGGTTGTAATGGATAGACTGAAAATAAAGGATATAGGCAGTGAAGTCTCACTCTATATTTATTATCAGCAGACCGAACGACAGCCAAAGCCTGTATTAATAGGTTTTAATCATGAGGTTGAGAAAGAATTTTTTCAGTATTTTATTTCAGTGGAAGATATTGGCCCATTAAAGGCCGTAAAAGCTCTTAGTATCCCTGTCAGAGAGATAGCACGCGCCATAGAAACAAAGGATGCCGCCAGATTAACACAGTTAAAAGGTATAGGAAAAAGAACGGCTCAAAAAATAATTGCATCCCTTGCCGGCAGGATGAATAAATTTGCCTTAATCCATAAAACCGACGAAGAAAAAACTGTTACGGTTCAGAAAGACTTTGAGCAGCAGGTACTCGATGTTCTTGTTAACCAGCTCGGGCATAAACATACCGATGCTGTGAAAATGATAACAGAGGCCATTAGCAATAACAGCTCTATTTCTACACCGGAGGAACTGTTTGAAGAAGTATACCGTAACGAGAAGATAGCATGACTGATGATGTATTGACCTATTCTTCCAAAGATAACGAAATCATGGAAGGTTCCGGACAACCGGTCGATCAGGAACCTGAAATCCTTTCACTGCGCCCTGAACGTCTTGTAGAATATGTGGGGCAGCCGGAAGTTGTTGAAACTCTCAAAATCGCCATAGAAGCTGCGTTATTGCGCCGGGAACCGTTGGAGCATGTTCTTTTTCACGGACCACCCGGACTTGGCAAAACGACTCTTGCCCATATTATTGTGAATGAGATGGGTAAAAAATTAACTATTACTTCAGGACCCGCCCTTGAAAAAGGTGGAGATCTGCTAGGCATACTGACCCATCTGGAAGAGGGGGATGTCCTTTTTGTGGACGAGATACACCGCACCCCTAAAGTCGTAGAGGAATTCCTGTATCCTGCTATGGAGGATTTTGCAGTAGACTTTGTTTTTGACAAAGGCGTTCATGCCAGAAGCCATAGATATCGTTTAAAACGTTTTACACTTGTGGGAGCAACTACCAGAGTCGGGCTGATTTCGTCTCCTTTAAGGGACAGGTTCGGAATTTTGCGTAATCTTGATTTTTACAGCGATGATGATCTGATCAAGATCACAAAACGCTCTTCCTCTCTGCTTGATGTAAAAATTGATGCTGCCGGTGCTGTGGAGCTCGCAAAAAGGTCAAGGGGTACTCCTAGAATAGTAAACAGGCTCCTTAAACGTGTCCGTGATTATACACAGGTACGAGCAGATGGCTCTATTACCAAAGATATAGTGGAGGCCGCTCTCTCTCTTGAGGGAGTTGATAAAAAAGGATTAACAAGCCTGGACAGACGTTATCTTGAAACAATTATCAATTTTTACAATGGTGGACCTGTAGGAATTGAGGCAATATCCGCAACACTTCAGGAAGAGACAGATACGCTTGTTGATCTGGTTGAACCATACCTGTTAAAAATCGGTATGGTTATGAGAACATCGTCAGGCCGGGTGGCACCTGAAGTTGCATATAAACATTTAAAGTAACCGTTCACGGTTTACAGTTTACGGTTTTCTAAAAAAGGTAAAATTAACAAATCAGTATGTCCATTTGATTATGAATAATTGATTTGTAAAATTGATTGCCGGGCTGTAAATTCAAATGACGAGTCATAGACTACATTAAGTCTGTATTTCGCCCCAACTGTTACCGTAAACTGTAAACCGTAAAATGCCATATATGGTGGCTATTTTTTTATAGGATATATCGATGTCTATAATTACTCTTCTTACTGATTTCGGCATTGAAGATGAGTATGTCGGAATCATGAAAGGAGTTATCCTTTCCATAAATCCCTCTTCAACAATTGTTGACATTACGCATAAAATAGCTCCTCAGGATATCATAGATGCAGCTTACAGGATAAAATTTTCCTATAAATATTTCCCCGAAAAAACAGTGCATCTTGTTATCGTCGATCCTGGTGTGGGAAGCGCAAGACCTATTATTGCAGCAAAAATACAGGGCCATTATTTTTTGGCCCCTGATAACGGTATCCTTACCCCTTTGTTGGACGATGGGGATATCGATTCTCTTGTTTTTGTTGAGAATTCCAAATATTTCCTTGAATCCGTCAGTCAGACTTTCCATGGCAGGGATATTTTCGCTCCGGTTGCAGCCCACATATCAAAAGGGATCGGAATAATGAGGTTAGGCAGACCGGCAGATATAAAAAGTCTGGTACGATTATCTGTGGAAAAGCCGTTTATTGCAGATAATGGTGAGTTTTCAGGAATTATAGTCTCCATAGATCGTTTTGGGAATTTGATAACAAATATTGATTATGCGATACTGAAGAAAGTCAGTTGCGCAGCTTGCAGCCTCCAAAAAATCAAGTTTATTATTGGAGACGGAGCAGTTTCGGGTTTATCTAAAAGTTATAATAGTGTAAAATTAAAAACACCGCTTGCTATTATTGGAAGCCGTGGATGTCTTGAAATAGCGGTTAATTGCGGCAGCGCCAAAGACTTTTTTAACGCTTCCAAATATGATAAAATAAAAATAAGAGCAATTAAATGAACATTAGCCGAATTGTAATATTATTTAAAATTTTTTTTGTTCTGATTCTTTGTTTAGCAATTGAGACAAACATTGATGCTTCACCAGAAGAGCCGGTAGATTCCAACAGGATTCCGGATGTGCTGATAGGATTTCATTCTGAAAACAGCAAAGCTTATGCCCTGCTTGTTGAAAAGGCTGTTCAGCGGCTTTTTTTTTATAATTGTGACGGTGATTTTAAAGAAATGTTCAGCATGAAATGTTCAACCGGCAAAATATCCGGCGCAAAAAGTATTTCAGGGGACAAGAAAACACCTGAGGGTGTATATTTTTTTACCAATAAATTTTCAGACAAAGATCTTTCTGAAAGATATGGTTTGAAAGCCTTTCCCATGGATTATCCAAATTTTCTCGATCGCGTTAAAGGGAGAAACGGATATTCTATATGGCTGCATGGAACAGACAAACCTTTGAAATCGAGAAACTCAAATGGTTGTGTTACTCTGCAGGATTCTAATTTGGAAAAACTTTCCGAATATATAACGCTGAACAAAACGCCGATAATAATTCTTGAGAATCTCTCATATATATCAGACGATTTAAGGGAGAAGGCTGAAAAATCGGTTTTGTATTTTTTAAATACGTGGAATAATACCCTGCTTGGCGGCACATATCATCAATACCTGAGTTTATACGATTCTGAATATCTCCCTGAAATTGCGTGGTGGACAATATGGACCAAGCTGAGGAGTTCTTTTATTACATCAGGCCGGTCTTTTAATGTTGAGTTAAAAAATACTTCTATTTTAAAATTTGATTCCGTATATGTTGTTTTATCTGACTTGATAATGAAATATGATAATAAAGAAAAATATATATGTACAAAAAAATTTTTTATAGCCTATCAACCTGGAAGATTAAAAATTATCGGAGAAGAATATCAGAGCATACCTGAAAATTTCCCCGAAAAGTTCAAAGAGGGAAGTGATAACAGTCCCCTGACGGCAGCCTGCGGAAATATCATCAAAATGGTGAATATATATAAAGAAATCCCGGAAATGATCGAAGGCTGGTTAAAAGCATGGTCTGAAAAAAATATCAAGGAATATGGAAAATATTATGCGGAAGATTTTTTGTCAAAAGGTATGAGCAAGAAAAGATGGCTGCGGCAAAAAAACGCTTTGAACCGGAAATATAAGTATATAAAAGTTAAAATGGATGACCTTAAAATAAATAAGAAAAAAGGTATGGGGAGCGTCTCTTTTATTCAGAACTACCAGTCTGATACATACAGGGCGGTTGGCAGAAAAAAACTTTTATTAAAACTTGAAAAAGACGAGTGGAAAATTTACAGGGAAACCTGGACAAGAATGTGATATCTTTTAACCTTACATATAATATAAAGTAACCGTTAACGGTTACTAAATTTTATTATGAACGATTATAATTCAGAAACAAAGGAACGTGTAGACTCCAAAATACAAGAAAAGCTGCATGAGCCTTCCATGTATAAAGTACTGCTCCATAATGATGACTACACTACAATGGAGTTTGTTGTGGATATCCTTGTTTCTGTTTTCAACAAATCTCCTGAAAATGCTGTAATCATTATGCTGAATGTTCACAGGCAAGGGATCGGTTTATGCGGAATATATACTTATGATGTAGCTGAAACAAAAGTGAAAACCGTTCAAGCCATGGCCAGAGAACAAGATTTTCCGCTTAAATGTACCATGGAGAAGGATTAGATCATGATAAATAAGGAACTTAGCGCTACGATAGGCTTTGCAGTCAGAGATGCCAAGAAAAGGCGCCATGAATATGTTTGTATCGAACATTTGCTTTTTGCAATTCTTCACGATGCTACAGGTGTTGATATTATAGAAAATTGCGGCGGGAGTGTTGACCATCTGGGAAAGGCTCTGGAAAAATTTTTTAAAACCAGGGTGGATCCTCTTTCCGAAGATATTGATTATCTCCTGCAGCAGACTATAGGTTTTCAGCGGGTTATACAAAGAGCTGTGAATCATGCGCGTTCATCAGAGAGACAGGATGTTGGCGTATCGGATATCCTGGTGTCGATCTTGTCTGAAAAGGATTCTCATGCTGCATATTTCCTAAAATCAGAGGGTCTGAGTCGTATCAATATTTTATATTACCTCTCCCACGGGTCAACTAAAGATTTTACCAAAGCCGTACATACCGATTCTGCTAAAACCGAAAAGGGTAAAACAAAGCAAAACAAGAGAGATCCTCTTGAACTATTTACAATTGATCTTGTAAACAGAGCGGCCCTTGGTAAACTGGACCCCCTAATAGGCCGTGACGCTGAACTTGAACGAACCCTTCAGGTACTCTGCAGAAGGCGCAAGAACAATCCGGTTTTTGTGGGAGATCCCGGGGTAGGAAAAACAGCAATGGCTGAAGGTCTGGCCCTTAAAATATCCTCAGGCATAGTTCCCGATTTGCTGAAGGATATGAGCATATACTCTCTTGACCTGGGAGCATTGCTGGCTGGAACCAAATTTAGGGGTGATTTTGAGAAACGTTTGAAAGATATTCTCGATTCGCTTGAAAAAAAGAAAAATGCGATCCTTTTTATAGATGAAATACATACTATAGTCGGCGCAGGCGCTACAAGCAGCGGTTCAATGGATGTATCGAATATACTGAAACCGTCTCTTTCAACAGGTGAACTGCGTTGTATCGGATCAACAACCTATGAGGAATATAAAAATCATTTTGAAAAAGACCGCGCCCTATCGCGGCGTTTTGAAAAAATAGAGATCTCTGAACCGTCTGTGGATCAGACTTTCAAGATATTAAAGGGTTTACGCAAAGTATATGAGGAACATCACGGGATTTCTTATACCGACTCGTCTCTTAAGTCGGCCTCAGAGCTTTCCGCCAAATATCTGAATGACCGCTATTTACCTGATAAGGCCATAGATGTTATCGATGAAGCCGGAGCTTATTTAAGGCTTAAGGGATCTTCCAGAAGAAAAAAGATACATACCAAGGATATAGAAAATATTATTGTTAAAATGGCCAGGATTCCGTCTTTAAGTGTTTCTACTTCGGACAAGACAGACCTTGAAAGTTTGGAAGACCGCTTGACCGGGGTTGTGTTCGGACAGGATGAGGCTGTTAAACTCCTTGTAACGTCCATAAAACGTTCACGCGCCGGCCTTGGCAGGCCGAATAGTCCTACAGGATCATTTTTATTCACCGGCCCTACCGGAGTCGGTAAAACCGAAATGGCCAGGCAGCTTGCAATTATGCTGGGCGTTAAATTTTTACGTTTCGACATGAGCGAATATATGGAGAAGCATGCTGTAGCACGGCTTATAGGCGCGCCTCCCGGTTACATAGGATTTGATCAGGGCGGTCTCTTAACCGACGGCATAAGGAAACAGCCTTACAGCGTTCTGCTTCTTGATGAAATGGAAAAGGCCCATCCGGATCTTTTTAACATTATGCTTCAAGTTCTGGATCATGCCACCCTTACTGATAACAACGGGAAGGAAGCGGATTTTAGAAAAGTCATAATTATTATGACCTCCAATGTGGGCTCCAGGGAAATAGCCGCACACACAATAGGTTTCGGTGAATCAAAGTTCGATATTGAAGGTAAGGGTAAAAAGGCGATTGAA
>JAERRQ010000321.1 GCA_016735355.1 Desulfobacterales bacterium
GCTCCATGGTCATGCTGGCGAAAGGCAACCGTTCAAAAGAAGTAACGGAATCGTGTAAAAAATACGGAGGGTTCTATTTAGGTTCCATAGGAGGGCCTGCGGCCAGACTGGGGAAAGAGTGCATAACGCATATAGAAACTATTGAATATCCTGAACTGGGAATGGAAGCTATATATATGATTACAGTAAAGGATTTTCCTGCATTTGTTATTGTTGATGATAAGGGTAATGATTTTTTTGAATCCCTTATATAAAGCATTATTTAGGTGATCAACCATGACATTTAAAATTCTTTTATTAGGCGATATTTTAACTAATTTTTTCATAAACAAGTTTTAGGCCAATCAACTTGTATGGAGATGATAACTGAGCGACATTTTTTGTAGAAAAGGTCGGCATGCCCATGCCCTCGGTTCAGGTTTCCTTAGTATATATTATTGTTTATCTTTTGAGGGAAGTTCAATAAACTTTCACAGAATACAAACCAAAGGAGTTTTTTTTTATGGCAAAAACTATGAAAACAATCGACGGAGTTGCAGCATCGGCATATGTGGCATATGCCATGAGCGATGCTGCTAACATTTATCCTATCACTCCATCATCGGGAATCGGTGAATTATGTGATGAATGGTCGGCCGATGGACTTAAAAATATATTCGGGCAAACCCTGCTGGTACGCCAGCTTCAGTCCGAAGCCGGCGCAGCCGCGGCACTGCATGGCGCGTTGGCTGCCGGAGCCTTGACCACTACCTTTACTGCATCCCAGGGACTGCTCCTGATGATTCCAAGTATGTATAAAATTTCAGGTGAGCTTCTCCCGGCAGTTTTTCATGTTACTGCCCGGGCAGTTTCCGCGCATGCACTCTCCATTTTTGGAGATCATCAGGATGTTATGGCGGTCAAACAAACAGGATTCGCTCTTTTAGCTTCCGCATCGGTTCAGGAAGTAATAGATCTGGGGCTGGTTGCCCATTTATCCTCAATTGAATCTTCGGTTCCTTTTCTGCATTTTTTTGACGGATTTAGGACATCCCATGAGATTCAAAAAGTGGAAATGATAGATTATGCTGATATGGCCAAGCTCACCAATATGGAAGCGATTGAAAAATTTCGTCAAAGGGCTGTAAACCCGGAAAAACCTCAGATCAGAGGTACAGCACAAAACCCGGATATCTATTTCCAGGGCAGAGAGACTGTTAACCCGTATTACAATAAAATTCCTGCCATTGTAGCGGAAGAGATGAGAAAGGTTGGCGAGCTTACCGGTCGCAAATATAAGCTGTTCGATTATGTGGGTGATCCTGATGCGGAAAGAGTTATAATTTCAATGGGCTCTTCCTGTGAAACAATCGAAGAGGTTGTAAATTATATGACCGATAAGGGAGAGAGCGTCGGGCTTGTCAAGGTTCGTCTTTATCGTCCCTTCTCAAAAGAACACCTTTTTGCCGCTATCCCGGCAACTGCCACAAGCCTCACTGTTTTAGACCGGACCAAAGAACCTGGAGCTATTGGCGATCCCTTATATACGGATATTTGCACTGCCTACATGGAACGTGGTGAAATGCCGACAATTGTTAACGGCCGGTATGGGCTTGGATCCAAGGAATTCAACCCCGGCATGGTAAAAGCTGTTTTTGACAATATGAAATCAGCAGGCCCCAAAAATCATTTTACCGTAGGTATTATTGATGATGTTTCCAATACATCCCTGGATGTGGACGCGGGTTTTGATGTTGCGCCGGAAGGCACAATTCAGTGCAAATTCTGGGGCCTGGGAGCTGATGGAACCGTAGGAGCCAACAAGAGTGCTATTAAAATTATCGGCGATAATACCGATATGTATGCTCAGGCTTATTTTGCATATGATTCCAAAAAATCGGGCGGTGTTACCATGTCACATTTACGTTTTGGCAAAACACCGATTCAATCTACTTATCTTATAGATTCCGCAGATTACATAGCCTGCCATAATCCAAGCTATGTTAATGTTTATGATCTTCTAGAAGGAATCAAGGATGGAGGAATCTTTTTGCTCAACTCTCCCTGGACCGTAGATGATATGGAGACCAAGCTGCCTTCCGGGATGCGACAGACGATTGCAAGGAAAAAAATTAAATTTTACAATATTGACGCCGTAAAAATTGCAGGCGAGATCGGTCTTGGCGGCAGGATCAATATGATTATGCAGACCGTCTTTTTTAAACTTGCAAACGTTATTCCTGTTGACGATGCCATCAATTATTTAAAAGACCAGATCAAAAAGATGTTCGGGAAAAAGGGTGACAAGGTCGTTAATATGAACTTTGCGGCCGTAGATAATGCCCTGGATCATCTTGTTGAAATTGATTATCCTGAATCATGGGCGGAAGCTGCTTTACCACAAGAGCTTTCTGAGGATGTGCCGGAATTTGTAACCAAAGTAATGAATCCCATGCTGGCACAACAGGGCGACAAGCTCCCTGTAAGCTACTTTTCAGACGATGGCCTTTTTCCTGTGGCTACATCACAGTATGAGAAACGCGGTGTTTCCATTAATGTTCCGGAATGGATTATGGATAACTGTATTCAGTGCAACCAGTGTGCAATGGTCTGCCCCCATGCGGCCATTCGTCCGGTTCTTCTTACAGAAGATGAACTATCCGATTTGCCTTCCGGTTTTGAAACAAGCAAGGCCCTCGGCAAGGATCTTAAAGGCTATTATTTTCGCATGCAGGTAAATACTCTTGATTGCCTGGGCTGCGGCAATTGCGCTGATATTTGTCCTGCAAAAAAACCGGCTCTGGTTATGAAACCAC
This sequence comes from Desulfobacterales bacterium, assembly GCA_016735355.1. Lineage (GTDB taxonomy): Bacteria > Desulfobacterota > Desulfobacteria > Desulfobacterales > BuS5 > BuS5. Next base: position 2,796 of record JAERRQ010000321.1, read on the forward strand.
TCGATACCCAGACGGAAATTCAGGTGCCGAATCATCAATATTCACTTAAACTGCCCGTGCGTGATAATCTTGTCAAGCGGAACTCTGTCAAGGGAAGCCAGTTCCATCAGCCCTTACTTGAATTCTCAGGCGCCTGCGCAGGATGCGGTGAAACGCCATATACAAAACTTTTAACCCAGCTTTTCGGGGAACGCATGGTAATAGGGAATGCCACCGGATGTACTTCAATCTGGGGCGGAAGCGCTCCGGCGATTCCGTATTGCGTTAATAAAGATGGTCACGGCCCTTCCTGGGGGAGTTCTCTGTTTGAAGACCCCGCTGAATTTACTTATGGAATACTTTTGGGTGATCTGCAGCTCCGAAGAAAATTATCTGATATGATGGGTGAAGCTTTAAACTCTGAAATTCCCCAAAATATTAAGGATGCCATGCAGGGCTGGCTGGATAACATGAAGGATCCGGCAGGTTCAAAAAAATATGGGGATCAGCTCAAGGAGCTTTTACCTTCCGCTAAGGGTAATGGTCTTTTGAGTGAAATATTGAGCATGTCCAGACTCTTTACCAAGAGGTCATATTGGATCTTTTTAGGGGACGGTTCCGCCTATGACATCTCCTTTGGTGGTATTGATCATGTGATTGCCGCCGGAGAAGATATTAATGTAATGATTTATGATACCGAGGTTTATTCCAATACCGGCGGTCAGTCTTCAAAGGCGACTCCCACCGGGTCGGTAGCCAAATTTGCGGCTTCAGGAAAAAAGACCTGCAAAAAAGATTTTGGTGGCATGGCTATGACCTACGGTTATGTTTATGTTGCAAATGTTGCCATGGGCGCAAACAAACAGCAGCTTGTAAAAGCATTTGTTGAGGCTGAAAGCTATGATGGGCCGTCTATTATCATGGCTTACTCTCCGTGTATAAATCATGGAATAAAAAAAGGTATGGGCAAAAGCCAGGAAGAAGCAAAGCTTGCTGTTAAATGCGGATACTGGCCATTGTATCGTTATAATCCTGTTCTTAAAGATGAGGGCAAGAATCCGTTTATCCTCGATTCAAAAGCGCCTGATGGCACTCTTCAGGAATTCCTGGCAGGCGAGGTAAGGTATGCATCATTACAAAAATCCTTCCCTGATGAATCAAAGAGACTTACGGCAAAGCTGGAGGAAGAGTATAACAAGCGGTATGAAGCCTTAAAACTGATGGCTGATCCAATGTCTATTTGTAAAACTGATGAGGGGTAGGTAATTAAATTTTAAATCGGGTTTAATCCTTCGGTTAAACCTGATTTAAAATTTGACGGCTTTCTGAACCTGGAACTTATTTCTTTCCATCTCCCTTAGGACTCGCCCAAAAATAACTTAACATTTTAAGCGTCGATCCATCCTGTCTGACTGCGTTACGAAAACGTATAAATATCTTGATATTCATACGTTTTCGCGCCTTGCCAGGCAGGCGCCTCAACACTTAAAATTGCCAATTTATTTTTGGGCGAACCCTAAGGGCTCGTCCAAAAATAGCAATTTTTCTTCAATCAAGG
>JAERRQ010000353.1 GCA_016735355.1 Desulfobacterales bacterium
AAATCCTGCACAAAATTTGGACAATTCTTTTATTCCAACTCCCTTAAATGAATATATAGTGAAAGCTCTTTTGCGTATTTTTTCTTCCGAACTTTTTTCAAAGTATTAGCGGAAGAGCATTGCTTTTTTTAAAAACCGACTAAATCAACAGAGGCGTTCGGTATTACTCTGTATATTTTCAAAAATACTTGCCTCTCCTTACCTGCAGGCCCAAACAACACAGGAACATCATTGACATGTTTGCAGAACGATTCTTTTTGCACGATTGATTCCAATTTATTATAAAACAAATCATATATCCCAGTATCACAACACTCATCGGCCAAAAATCTCAATTTATCCCCTCTTAAGCGAAAGCAATTTCTTCCGCAGCTAAATAATCAGCCGCGAATTCTTGAGCAGCAAAGATATCTTCAGGTCTTAAGTGTGGATGATCTTTAATGATCTCCTGAATAGTCATCCCACCGGACAGCTTCCGCAAAATCTGTTCAACCATAATGCGCGTATTCTTGATTACCGGTTTTCCGAACATGACGTTTGGCTTGATTTCAATTCTCTCATGTATTTTCATTGTTTCCTGTCCTTCCTAAAAATGCATCCTGAATCACGGGGACAACGTAAGTGAGTAAGGCGGATAGGGAACGCTGCCACTATTCCACCGGAAATGGGGTCAACGTTTGATATTTAGTCCACATATTATCCTTCCTAAAATACATCCAGCTATAGATTTTTACATAAATGATTCCACTGCGTTATCGGTCGTAGAAGTATTCCAATGAACCTTCCTCCATCTGGCCTTGAGGCAAATTGTGGAATCGGGCAATTATCTGAAAATCTATATAACCAGCATGCCCTGTCGGGTACAACAAAAAATGAAAGAAAATCTACTTTATAGGACTGGATTAATTGTGTGTAAAATTTGATCCAACCACAATATATTGTGGTTGAAGTAGCTCTTTCATATATAAAAAAAAACTGAATTCACCACAGAAAACGCAGAGATATTGATTAATATGATTGAAAATCAACATTTTTTAAAATTGCTATTACTCCGGACATCAAAGAATGTAATGATTTGGATGGTAATTTTCAACTGATACCTGTATAGATGTACCTCAAGTTTGTATTATATTTAAAACTATTTTGGAATTCAGATATGCCCTATTGGAAGTCAGTAGAATCCCCTCGCAAACGAGGTCGTCCTTTGACATATGAAGAAAAATGGATGGTTTACTATGCCTTTAAGTCTTTTGAACGTAACAAATTAGATAGATCCGTTATTGTAGTTGAAGATCCTTATGCTGTAACGAGTTCTTACACAGGAGTGTCAAGAACGACAGTAGCCAACATTGTAAAATCAGTCAAAGAAAGTGGGAGAGTACCTCAGTTGAAATTACCTGGCAATCGTAACCAGATGACCGCGATACCTATTTCAACTGAAGCAAGGATTCGAGAATTTGTTTTTGAGCGTCATCGCGAAGGGGCCATATGTAACGCTAAACATATTGTAGCCTTACTAAAAGATGAATTTGAATTGGAAATTCAGGATAGAACCATGCGGCGGCATCTTGCTCGCATGGGATTTTGTTGGTCTCAAACCAAAAAGCAGAAGAGATCTTTGCGAGAAAGCAACCGAGTTCGTCAACAAAGACATGACTATCTTTATGAAATTCGAAAAAACCAAAGGTTATCCTCTGATGAACAATATCACCTCGTTTATTTGGATGAAAGTTTCCTCCACCACCATTACGGTGCCCAATTTTCATGGTTTTCAGATGGAGATTTTGTAGAACGATCTGCAGGTAAAGGCAGGCGTTGGTGTTTCATTCATGCATTAATGGAAGAAGGATTGCTGAAGGGAACACTACTTATTTTTGAGGCAAAAAAATCAAAAGGAGATTACCATCAACAGTTTGATCACAAGGTTTTCCAGAAATGGTTTCAAGAGCAGTTGTTGCCTAATCTTCCAAAACGCTGTTTGATTGTGATGGATCGTTGCCCATTCCATATGGTTGGTAAAGATTCCATCATTCCTAAACAAATGAGAAAACTTGAACTGCAAAAATGGTTGACTCAGAATGGATTTGACTGGGAAGAAAACTGGCTAAAACCTCGACTGATTGAAAAAGTTGAAAACAAAAGAGATAAAAAAACAATGGTGGAAATCTTTGCTGAAAATAAAAGCCATCGTGTATTGTTCTTACCTGTTTATCATCCAGAACTTAACCCTATAGAGTTAGTTTGGAACACGGCCAAAGGGGAATGTGCCCGTTTATTTTCTAATAAGACAAGTTTTAAGGATCAACGCATCCGTTTAGAAGAGATCTTTAGAAACAAGATTGATTCAGAATATTGTTCTGAAGCTTTTAAACATGTGAGGCAATTTGAAGAAAAATATTGGGAAGCTGATTTAGTGATAGATGATGAGTTGGATGATGTAACTGAACTTTATGGAATAGACTTTGATTACATTCTTTGATGTCCGGAGTAATAAGTCATTCACAATTGGCAATGGCATGGAACGTGGAAACCCTGTATTTTTGCCTGGATATCAGGCAGGTGAAACCGTAAGGCACACTGATGGGAATGCAGGAGTAAGATGCAGGAAAAAGCAAATGCCACTTTGTAATGAAGTGGATACGGATTTTATCCGGTTCCGAAAGGAAGCTGACTTCCGGCGGGTATG
>JAERRQ010000271.1 GCA_016735355.1 Desulfobacterales bacterium
GCTTATTTTAAAGGAATATTTTTTCGAACAGGGAGTTCAGCTTTTCCTGGGACTTTTACATGAACCCGAATTTCGCAAGATTGCCGGGGAGCTGGATGGGTACGACATGAGTCTGTGTGGTAAGGTCATATTCCCTCGACAGAACGGAATATAGACTCTAAGGAACGTGGAAGGAAACAGTCTACGCATATCGTGCAGAATTTTTGTTCGTATCAAGGCGTGTAACAGTTGCATACTGAACTATACAACTGTTACCGTAACGTAGAAGACGGACAAAAGGGCAGCGCGGTTTTTCGAAGTTCAGCCTTGCTGCCAAATTTACAGGTTAATCGTAATTGGTTGCTGCAAATCCCGCTTGCCCCTGATTGCGGCCGATAAAATAGAAAAAGGAAAAATGAAAAATGAAAACCTATGAAAAACCATTAAGATTTTTATCTACCGTCTTACTAACTATCTTTATATCAATGCCTATACATGCAACGGCGGAACCGAAAGGCAAGCTGATCATTTTCCATGCCGGCAGCCTTACGGTTCCCTTTGCAAATATGGAAAAAATTTTTGAGGCAAAATACCCCAAGGTCGATCTTCTCCGTGAAGGAGGAGGCAGCACCAAAATGGCGCGCATGATTTCCGAATTGCATAAACCGGCGGATATTATGGCTTCGGCCGATTTCAAAATCATAGACAAAACCCTTATTCCACAATATGCTGATTGGAATATACGCTTTGCATCCAACCAGTTGGTTCTATGCTATACAGACCAAAGCCGTTTTGCAAAAAAGATTAACGCTGAAAACTGGTATAAAATTCTGGAACGGCAAGGGGTAATCTGGGGGCATTCCGACCCTAATCTGGATCCTTGCGGCTACCGAAGTCTGATGGTGATACAACTGGCTGAAAGCTATTATAAAATAGATGGCCTGTATGACCGCTTAATTGCAAACCGGCCCAAAAAAAATATCCGCCCCAAATCAGTGGAGCTGGTTTCACTACTTAAAACCGGCAACATGGATTATGCTTGGGAATATCTATCAGTTGCAGTTCAGCACGGCTTGAAATATATAAAACTTCCGGCTGAAATCAATCTGGGAGATTATAAACATGATGATTTTTACAAACAGGCCAAAGTTAAGGTAACAGGCAAAAAACCGGGGCAATCGATTACCAGAACAGGCAAATCATGTACTTACGGGATCACCATTCTCAAGGGATGCCCGAATCCGGAAGCAGCCGGGGCTTTCATGGAATACCTGATGGATTCCAAGGGCGGACTGAAAATCTTAAAGGAGATGGGGCAGCCTCCTTTTATTCCATGCAGGGTTGCTTCAGAAGCTATGGAGTCAAAACTGCCTGCAGCATTAAAAAAGCTTGTTGAAATCAAAAATTGATGAAAACCAGAATGCAGATAGATCCGTTTTTTTGCCTGGCGGTTTTATCAACCGTTACAGTACTTCTATTTATACTCCTGCCATTGATCGAGATGGTTGTGCAGCCATCCCTGCAGGACATGAAAGAGACCATCCAGGACACTGATGTTTTTGCTTCAATCCGGCTGAGTATTTACACAGCCGGTCTGGCTGCCTTAATATCTTTTATAATAGGCACTCCTTTTGCCTGGCTGCTTGCCAGAAAAACCTTTTGGGGGAAAAGTTTTGTTGAAAGCATAATCGATCTTCCCATAATGATTCCCCATCCTGTGGTCGGCATTGCAATTCTTGGGTTGGCCGGCCGAAACCATTGGTTTGGACAAATTATACAGAACCTTGGAATCCAGATCATGGGAACGGTGACCGGTATTGTCATCGTTCTGACCTTTGTCGGCCTTCCCTTTTATGTAAATACTGTCAAAACCGGCTTTGAGGCCATTCCTGTGCGCCTGGAAAATGTGTCCAGAAGTCTCGGTGCCTCCGGTTGGGCAACATTCCTGCGGGTAACATTTCCCCTGGCCTGGCGCTCCATGCTTGCCGGAATCATAATGTGCTGCGCCAGGGCAATCAGTGAATTCGGAGCTATCGTGATTGTGGCCTATCATCCCATGCTGGCCCCTGTTATGATTTATGAACGTTTCACAGCCTACGGTCTGAAATATTCACAGCCTGTGGCGGTCTGGCTCATATTAATATCTTTGCTGCTCTTTGTTCTACTCCGAATAGTCTCATTGCCGCGAAGGAAAGAGATATGATCAAAGTTGAGAATCTGTGCATAGAGTTGCCGAATTTCAGATTACAGAATATTTCCCTTTATGTTCAAAAGGGCGAATTCTTTATTTTTCTGGGACCCACCGGCGCAGGCAAGACCCTATTGCTGGAGGCCATCGCAGGCATGCTGCCCATTAGCAGCGGCTGCATAAAGGTCAATGAAAAAGATATTACCAGGCTGCCACCGGGACGGAGAGGTATCGGCATAATGTACCAGGATTACGCACTCTTCCCTCATCTGACTGTCCTTGAAAATATCAAATTCGGATTACGCTATCAAAAATCCAAAAATAAACAATCCATCCAATGGATTGAATCGCTCATGGAACAACTTGGCATCAGCCACATTGCGCAACGATTCATTAATAATTTAAGCGGCGGAGAAAAACAGAGAACAGCTCTTGCCCGCGCTCTTGCCGTGAGGCCGGACCTGCTGCTGCTGGATGAACCTCTCTCTGCACTTGACCCCTGTTTTCGGGAAGGGATCAGGAATATCCTGAAAAGACTCCACAGGGAATCGGGCATAACCTTTCTGATGGTGACCCACAACTTTACGGAAGCTTTATCCCTTGGCACCAGGACTGCCATCCTCAATAATGGCGTAATTGAACAGATTGGCACAGTCTCTGAAATTTTCAGAAGACCGGCTACACCTTTTGTGGCTGAATTTGTGGGAATGAAGAATATATTCCCGGCAACCTTCAAAAAGACCACGGCTACAGTGAATCAAATAGAAATAAATCTGGAGTCAGCTCCCGGAGCAGAAAAGCAGTATATCGCAATCCGTCCTGAAGATATCATTATCAGAAATAAACAATTTTCCGGAAACGGAATGAATATTTTTCAGGGCAAGATCTCAAGCTTTACGGATCATGGGCCATACTGTGAAGTCTCAGCTATGGTTGGAAACACGGCTTTAAGCGCATTTTTAAGCAAAGGGGAACTGATTGCCATGGATCTTGCCGAAAAAAAAGATGTATATATCGCCATCCGGCCGTCATCCATCCACACCTTTTAAGGAACGTGGACGAAATAACGTCCCCTAAGGATTCGCGATCAGTTCAGCAAGGCGTTTTCCTTTAAAAGAGCATCGGAAATACTGCTCAGGCTTGAATTAGCAAGCATCTTTACAGGTCTGTCAAACTTGCGGCACAAATTTTTTACCCTCTCGCAGGCAGTGTGACTGTTACAGTTTACAGGGCAAATCACAAGATCAGCTCTCATTACACGTGCTTCAATATTTATTTTTCCGTTGTTCATATATCCATCATGATAGTCAAACTCGCCTCCGCTGGATTCAACAAGCTGTTTGTACAGATGTTTTATTTTGGTTATTCCGCCTACAATCAGAATCCTTTTTGAGCAAAGCTGATACCTTGCGCATTTATCCCTGCATTGGTCCTCTTTTTCGACAAAAGAAGTCAGCTTTGCAATAAGACCGCTCACTTCTTTAGCAAGCTGCTGATTTATTGACTGCAAATTGATCAGTTCCTCCCGAAGATAACGCTTTTCGCTCTCCATGATCCGCATCGCCGCAATCTGCTTAAAATCTTTCTCTTTATGACTTGTGTTTTCATCTTTTAATTGAAAATTTTCCGTTTTCAGTTTTAAAACTTCACCACATGTTTTATCAACTGCCTGAGATTTTTTGATTTTTTGCAGGCTGTTCTCCGCATTTTTTAATGCTTGTGCAGTAATGGCACACTTTTCTTTAAGCCCTCCGGCGCGGCCCCTCTCCTGTCGCAGCATCCTGGCCAATTTTCGCGCTGCATTTTCCTGCATCGACAAAGCTCGCCGAGACTTCATTACCTCTTCCAGATTTGCATGGCAGAGCATATGCGTATCGCCGAAAATCTCTTCAATAAATTTTTCTGAAAGATCATTTCTGATGGCAGCCACATAGAAAAGACCGTCCATTTCTCCATTGCGAAAACCTTTTTTCCATTCCGCAAAAAAGGATTCCTCTTCCATGCGGCCGAATGCAGATATAACTTTACGATACTTGTGATTAAGATACCGTTCAGTCTTCATTGAAACCGGATTTTCATCATTTATATATCCCATAACCGCTCTGTGAATTTCATGGGACTTCATTCTTTTTATCTTATAGCCATTTTTTTTAAGTATTCTTCCCTGTTCTTCGATTTTCAGGCACGATCCTATGACAGGGCATTTAAAGTTATTCTGCATTTCCCAGATTCGCTTTAACTGCTTAGTTTCACTGGTTAACAGAGTTTCCAATTTTTTTTTTGGAATTATCCTCGACATAACAAATACCTCCGAAAAAATGAGTTTTATGGGCTTTAGGGTTCGCGCAAATTACGGCTGCTTTCAGAACAGCCAATTTTTTTTGCAATAACATATTTATTAGGGTTGCCTATTTATTGTGTAAAGCTTTTATTGTTTGTTAATACAAACAAAGTGAGGAGTCAAGTCAAATCGAATAATAATTCAGACAAATTACGCAGAAGACTACAAAATCAATGGTCAACTTTTTTGATAAACCAGATCGATTTTGGTTCATTAAACCTGAATTGAGCGGTTAGCCTTTAGTACCTTATTCCTGAAACCCTG
>JAERRQ010000055.1 GCA_016735355.1 Desulfobacterales bacterium
GCTCGCGCAAAAATAACTTTACATTTTAAGCGTCGATGCATCCTGCCTGGCTGCGTTACGAAAGCGTAGAAATATCTTGATATTCCTACGCTTTCGCGCCTTGCCAGCCAGGCGCCTCAACACTTAAAATTGCTAACTTATTTTTGTGCGAACCCTAAGGGGATTACATCCAATCAGGCATGAAAGATGCATGTGCTTGAATATAGATTTAGATTTCCACATAAATACTTTCACTGCCTATCCTTATGAAATTAATTATCTGAAAATCTATAGTAACTGGGTAAAATTCAAAAAAACATCGTAACCGTTCACGGTTTACAGTTTACGGTTTTCTAAAAAAGGCAAAATCAACAAAGCATTACGTCTATTTGATGATGAATAATTGATTTATAAGGTCGGGTACCGTGCTGTAAATTCAAATGACGAATCATAGTCTATATTAAGTCTGTATTTCGATTCAACTGTTAACCGTTAACCGTAAACCGACAGCCGTGAACGGTTACAAAACATCCAACATTTAATATTCAAAATTAAACCATTATGGAACTTACGGATCCAATAGGATATTCTTTGAAAAACAATTTGTTAACAAGGCACAGTGACATATTATTGCCATTGTCGGTTGTGGGCATCCTGTCTGTTATGATTATGCCCATGCCCACCTTTATCCTTGATCTGCTGCTGGCATTCAATATTACGATTGCCATCATTATACTACTGGTCGGTCTCTATATAATAAAGCCGCTAGATCTCTCGGCCTTTCCTTCAATACTTCTTCTTGTCACTCTTTTCAGGCTTTCCCTGAATGTGGCCTCAACACGTATTATCCTGCTGCACGGTAACGAAGGCGTAACAGCAGCCGGAAAAGTTATCAATGCGTTTGGAAGCGTTGTTGTGGGTGGCAATTATCTGGTGGGGGTTATTGTCTTTTTGATTCTAGTTGTGATTAACTTTATGGTGATTACCAAAGGCGCCGGACGAATAGCGGAAGTCGCCGCCCGCTTTACTCTGGATGCCATGCCCGGAAAACAGATGAGCATAGATGCCGATTTGAATGCCGGCCTCATAGATGAACAGGAAGCGCGGGAAAGAAGGACGAAAATATCCCGGGAGGCTGAATATTACGGCGCCATGGATGGTGCTAATAAATTTGTGCGCGGAGATGCGATAGCCGGAATAATAATTACCCTGGTCAATATAGCAGGCGGACTTGCCATAGGTGTATTTCAAAACAGCATGAGCTTTGCAAAAGCAGCCGAGAACTATACCCTGCTGACAGTCGGAGATGGGCTGGTCAGCCAGATCCCGGCTCTGATTATTTCTACCGCAGCCGGTATTATAGTAACCAGGGCCGGATCCGAATCTAACCTGGGCAAGGAAGTAGCATCCCAGATTTTCAACCAGCCGCGCGCGCTTGCAATCACATCCGCAGTACTCTTCGGACTCGCGCTTGTTCCTGGTCTTCCTGCAAGTACTTTTATATTCCTGGCCATTTTTGCCGGGATAATGGCCTATGTTGTCTCTCAAAAAAAAGGAGATGCAGTAAAGGAGGATGAAGCCAAAGAAGCTCTTGAAGACGTGGATGAGTTGCCTGACAAGGTGGTCCCTCTTCCACCTGTGGATATACTCGGCCTTGAAGTGGGTTACGGCCTCATACCTCTCGTGGATGTTGAACAGAACGGTGAAATTCTAGGCAGGATCAAGTCGATCAGGAGGCAGATTGTAGAAGAGCTTGGTATTGTCGTTCCTTCAATTCATATCCAGGATAATATTCAGCTTAAACCGGGCGATTACAGGATTAAGCTTAAAGGCAACGAGATAGCCGGAGGCGGGCTGATGATGAATTACTATCTGGCAATGAATCCCGGAGGCATAGAAGAAAAGCTCAAAGGTATAGATACAAAAGAGCCCACTTTCGGTCTTCCGGCATACTGGATTAGAGAAGAAGAAAAAGAGCATGCTGTTTCACTGGGATATACCGTAGTCGATCCCGCCACGGTTTTGACTACGCATCTTGCCGATATCATAAGACGCAATGCGCATGAACTGATAGGGAGACAGGAAGTTCAGCAGTTGTTGGATAGAATCAAAGAATCCCATCCCAAGGTAGTCGAAGAGCTGGTACCTAACTTAATGACCCTGGGGAGTGTTTTGAAGGTTCTTCAGAATTTGCTTGCAGAGAGAATTTCTGTCCGTGATTTTCTCACAATTCTGGAAACACTGGCTGATTGGGCACCGATGGTTAAAGATATTGGTTTGCTGACAGAATATGTGCGTGAATCCTTGGCGAGAACGATTACCAAATTTTATCAGAGCGAGGAAGGTGATATTCCGGTAATAACACTTGATCCGATGCTTGAGAAGGAAATAGCCGATGCCGTCCACCAAACTGAACAGGGCGGTTTTATATCCATGGATCCGGCAACCGTGCAGGATATTATGCATTCACTCTCAGAAACCCTTGAAGCTTTTACAGCCTCAAATGATCAGCCTGTTGTTTTATGTTCGGCTCAGATTCGAACTCATTTTAAAAAACTGATAGATCGGTTTATCCCTGACCTGGCGGTTCTTTCATTCAACGATATTTTAAGCAATGTGCAAATAAAATCCCTAGGAACAGTAGGATTGAGAAAGTAGGAATAGTAGGATTTAGAAAGTAGGAATAGTAGGATTTAGAAATGCAGATTAAAAGATTTGAAGCTCAGAATATGACGGAAGCCTTAAGGATGGTCAAGCGGGAATTTGGAGCTGATGCCGTTATCCTTTCTGCAAAAAATTTACAGCATGGCAGAAGAATATTTGGTAGTAATAAAAAGGCTCTGGTAGAGATCACTGCAGCAACAGATAGAAAAGATAATCTTACTGATAAGACTCTATTCAATGAGGGTAATTATAGAAAAAAAACAAAAATAGACTACCGGGATCGACCGGATATGACTGATGTTCAGTCCTCGTTGAAAAAAAAAAGCATCTCAGAGTTTATTCAGGATCCTTTCAGGGTGTTGCAAAAAAGAATTTCTCATAAAGAGATAAAAGTTGACACGCGCCGGGAGCGTGACCGGCAGTTAACTGTCTTGACTGGAAAATTCATGGCGCAAGGAATGAATGAGGAGTTGGCGCTTGCATTGGCGGGCGAGATAAATGAAAACTTGCCTTTAAATAAAATTGCATCGGATGTTGATCTTAAAGAATATTTGTCAGATTTTTTTGACAGGAAGAATTTTCTTTCAAAGCCGATTGCTCTTGCTGAAAGGGAGAAAAAGATAATTGCTCTGGTAGGTCCGACCGGTGTGGGTAAAACCACAACGATTGCAAAACTGGCTGCTATTTATACCGTAAAAATGAATAAACGCGTGGCGCTTATTACCCTTGATAATTACAGGATTGGCGCCATTGAACAGCTTGGTATTTATGCAAAAATTATCGGCATCCCAATGGAGAGCGTGTCATGCAGGGATGAACTTATGAATGCGTTGAACAGCTTTAAGAAGTATGATCTTATATTGATAGATACTCCCGGAATCGGTCGAAGTGAGAAGGATAAATTAAAGGAATTGAAAAACAGTTTTAAAAATATTGATTTCGCCGCTATCTATCTTACATTGAGTTCCTCAACTCAAACTACTGATCTTATTGACATAGTTGAGAGTTTTGAAGCTATTCCGATCAACTCATATATATTTACAAAACTGGATGAAAGCATTTTTCGTGGCAACATTTTAAACCTTCTCTTCTTCAAGAAAATACCTGTTGCATATTTTACAACCGGGCAGCAGGTTCCGGATCATATATGCGCGGCATCAATAGACCTGTTGGCGGATTTTATACTCAACAAAGAAAAGGGTGGGATTCGTTTAACGGATCAGGAAGAGGGTAATGCCGGCCGGCAGGCTGCGGAAGTTCTTCCTGCTCATGATTATGATGAATATTATGTTGCCAACAATAATTCAGACATTTTTCATCGTCCGGAATGTAAAATTGTTGGAAAGATTAAACATAATAATATTATTTTTTTTAAAAGCTTGAAAGAAGCTGAAAGTAAAAATTTTTATCCTTGCAGAATGTGTATTCCTGAAATAGCGAAAAATTATAATGCGCTGTACGAACCTATGGATAAGAATATAACCGGCGGCAGCCTGAAATAGGAGATGTGTCAATAATGCATACAACTGACCGTAATAACAAGGTCATAAGCCTTTCTACAAGGATATCTAAACAACAGAATCCGGAGGCTGCCCCAAATAACAAAAAATATAAGCCGAAAACACGCGTAATAGCAATAACCAGCGGTAAAGGCGGGGTTGGAAAGACAAATATAGTAGCAAACCTGGGATATGCCTTAAGCCGCCTTGGTAAAAAAATACTTCTTTTTGATGCTGATTTGGGGCTTGGCAACATAGATGTGCTTTTGGGGATTGCCCCCAGGTACAATCTCTCCCACGTTATTATGGGTGAGAAGAGTATCTCGGAGATTATTGTTGATGGTCCTGGTAATATGAAAATACTACCCGCTTCATCAGGTATTAATGAGCTGACAAATTTATCAGCAGGTCACCAACAAAAAATTTTATCTGAACTTAACCTGATTATCGATCCGGTCGATATACTTCTCATTGATACTGCTGCCGGAATTTCATCAAATGTAATATACTTTAACGTCTCGGCCCATGAAATAATGGTTGTTGCTTCGCCTGAGCCGGCATCAATTACCGATGCTTATGCATTAATGAAAGTTCTTTCTATTAAATATTCAGAAAACTACTTTAAATTATTAATAAATTCGGCTTCTTCAATTAGTGAAGCTGACGATGTTTTCAGGCAGTTGCAGCTTGTTGCAAATAGATTTTTGAATATATCGATAGAGTATATGGGGCATGTAATATATGACAAAAAAGTAGTCAAAAGTATAAAACAGCAAAAAATAGTTTGTGAAAAGTATCCCGGCGCTATGGCAAGTGAGTGCTTTATGGCATTGGCTAAAAGAATCTGCGAATCGCCGACTCCCAGTCTGCCGGATGGCAGCAACAGTTTTTTTTGGAAGAACCTGTTCATGAGAAAGTGTGATTAGGGAATAATCAATGGAACCTGCCGGCCTCATAGCGGAAATAAATGAACATGATGACAGCCTGTTTAGAAAACAATTAATAAATAAGTACCTGTCCTATGTTAAACGTATCGTTTACAGGATTGCAATCAACCTCCCTTCAAATATTATCGAAATTGACGATCTTGTTAATGCAGGTGTTATAGGGCTTATTCAGGCAGTTGACAGGTACGATCCGGAACGAAAAAACAAGTTTATAACCTATGCAGTCTATCGCATAAAAGGGGCTGTATTAAGTGAACTCAGGTCCAGGGATTTTTTGTCCAGGGATAATAGAAAAAAAATTCGTGAGCTGGAAATGACCTATTTAAAGCTTGAACAGCAATTGGGTAGAGAAGTCAACGATATAGAAGTGGCTGCAGATATGGGCCTGAGTATTGAGCGATTTTACAAAATTAAACAAAATGCCGGTATCTCTTTCATTAGTTTTGAAGATCTTGGGATATTTTCAAACAAAGAAAAAGAGAAACTGGTTAATTCTTTTACGCAGGAGTCAGAGGCTGATGCCTTCAGCATTATCAGGTTAAAAGAGATAAAAGATGCAATATCAAGTATCCTTGAAGTGCTTCCTGTAAAAGAAAAGCTTGTGATTTCTCTTTATTATCAGGACGAATTAACAATGAAAGAAATCGGCAAGGTCCTGAATATTACGGAATCCAGGGTTTCCCAGATACATGCCAAGGCAATAATTCATTTGCGGGAGAGATTGAGAAACAGGGGCATTCTGGATAAATAGAGAAATGGAAAAGGTGTGGTGAGTGGCGAGATGGATCTGCAGAACATATATTCTCCGGTTTCTTCCGCAGGCCGGGTTAAGGTGATAAAACAGCAGCAGAGCAATTTGCAGGGAAGACGTTTTGCAAAAGAGTTTCGTAAAAGGCGGGAAGATAAAAAAAAGAAAAAAAAGGAGTATACATTGATCATGTCGAGAGATATCAATGCCTCAGGAAAGGTTCAGGATAAAAGTCATAAGAACAACGAGCATGATGGAAATGAGGATAGGGGCGGTAGCTATAATGGAGGAGTAATAGATCTTAAAATATAATCCTTTAAGAGGATCTTATGGAATATTTTACCATAGAATTATGCGAAATTTTACTTGGTTTTACGGCGTTGTCTGTTTGCGTTTTTATAGTTCTGTTTATAATTATCAGCACCTTTAAAAAAAGACACAAAATATCCGTAATTGAGCAGAAGGAACAGACCGGTAATTTTAATGAATCGGTCGTGGCACAACTTATTAAACAACAGTTAGATAAGTCATTGGTAGATATTGTTGGTGCTATTAATGATGAAAAACTATCAAACAATAAAGATGTCCGGGAAAAAGTTGTCCAGGAGAAACTTGTCCCGGAAGAAATTGCCAAGGAGCCGGAGCCTGTCGATTCAGATGAATATGATCAAGTAGAACCGGGCAATTCGGAAATGATCGAGAAACCATGGGTAGATATTGTTGATGCTATTGATGATGAACAATTTTCAAACAATAAAGTTGTCCAGGAAGAAATTGCCAAGGAAGAAATTACCAAGGAGCCGGAGCTTGTCGATTCAGATGAATATGATCAAGTAGAATTAGGCAATTCGGAAATGATTGAGACGCCATTGGTAGATATTGTTGATGCTATTAATGATGAAAAACTCTCAAACAATAAAGTTATCCGGGAGAAAGTTGTTCAAGAGAAATTTGTCTTGGAAGAAATTGCCAAGGAGCCGGAACCTGTCGATTCAGATGGATATGATCAAGTAGAATCAGGCAATTCGGAAATGATTGATAAGTATGATGAGGCTGCCGATCTGGCGAAGTCGGGCATGAATGTCTGTGATATTGCAGATAGAGTAAAACTGTCCATGGGTGAGATTGATCTCATAGTAAAATTGAACAGTCTGCGTAATGAATCATCGCGGGCGGCATAATTTGCCTATGCGTAGGGATTGGCACCTTATTAGAGACAAGGCATGCCTTGTCTCTACTGAAAACAAACTATCGGTGTGAAGCCACATACTCACGCAGTACATCATCCATGCGGGTCTGCCATCCTTTGCCGCTTGCCTTGAAGAACTCCACCACATCTGAGCTATACCGCACAGAGAGTAATATTTTTGGTTTTTCGACCTTTGGTCGACCCCTGCGTACTTTATCTTTAAAAGACTTTGGCAAATCAGAATTCTCAAAGGTTTTTGCTTCATTGAAAATTTTTTCCGTCCATTCGAAATCATCAGAATCAGCCTTGATCTGAGCATTGATCTCCGCATCCTCTTTAGGGGTAGGGATAATTGTTCCCGGTTTAAGTTTTGGCATATTTGTTCACCTCCCTACTATTTGCCTTGCGCAAACTGATTACACGCATCGCACCACCACGCGGCGTAAATGTCATGTGATAAAGCCTATGGTTTATGTAGCCGAGCGCGTTAAATCTTAGCTCTCCATAATCACTTCGAACGTCCTGCCAAATTAATGCAGACTCAAAATTAAATTCTTCCGCCAGCCCAAAGGAGAGACCTCTTTCCTCGATATTTTTAACGTTCTTGGCTGGGTCATAATCAATCTTCATTTTTATTGTTGTAGCTACAGAAATACAATAAAGCAAGGGTTAAATGAAACAGATCGCACATAGCACGCAAAGGGGACGAGCAGGCAAAGGGGACGTTGGTGCAGAACAGGAAAAGGTTATATATTTCCCAAGAGCCCTGAAAGGGGCTACATAAAAATAAATATATGTCACGCCCTTTCATGGCTGATAATCGAATAACTTTTTCATATTGCATCCCTTGATTTGTTTGAATATTTAACGTCCCCTGTTTTACACGTTTTATGTTCGGGCTTTTACCAAGGTCATATTTTTCAATTCCTGCGTCAAAACCCTGACCTTTTTGCCTACCTTAAAAAATATCCCATTCTCATTTTAGTATAACAGGTTTATTCTATAATATATTTACAGACTTGTCTTCCGTGGCATATAAGTTGCTTTGTTAAGGTTTTAGTTTTAGTTGGTTTGAAAGGTATGAATAGATGAGTTTTACATTTTTCAGGCAATATCAAAAGGGTTAAACCGGATTATCCTGATTATACACATAAATAGGAAGAAACATGGCAAGAGTTAAAACAATATATTCGATAAGTAGAAAGTAACTATAATTCAGGAGGCATAAATATGAGTGGCGCAATATACATATCTGCGGCAGGAGCTTTGAATCATCAGAAAAAGCTGGAAATTTTAGCAAATAACATAGCCAATGTGAATACTACCGGTTTTAAAGAAGATCGTACTACATTCAGGATATACGACCTGGAGTCTTCGAAAACAGAGAAAAGCACTATTTTAGGTACCGGTCGCTCCGAAGGCTTTATTCCCTTGCCTTCAGGAACGCAACCCGTTTTTTCTCAGGGCGGGATGCGGCAGACTGGAAACAGCCTGGACATGGCTATTGAAGGTGACGGATTCTTCAGTATTCAAACCCCCGACGGGATTCGCTATACCAGGAACGGAAGCTTTAACCTGGATAAGGATGGCGTGCTGGTAACAAAGGACGGTTTTCCGGTTTTGGGTGATGGGGGAGAAATAAAAATCGATGATGATGACAAGATTTTTACAGTAGATGATGAAGGAAATATATCTGTTGATGAAAAGCAAATAGGCAGATTAAATATTGTCGATTTTCCCCGGCCATATTCTCTTTCAAAGCTTGGGAATACTCTTTTTGCAGTTGAAGATCAAGGAGCTCAAGAGATCACGGCGGAGCGTTTTCAGATAAAACAAGGCTATATCGAACTTTCCAATGTGGACGTTATTAAATCTATGACGGAGATGATCGAGGCCTTTCGAGGCTATGAATCGTATCAGAAGGTTATAAAATCAATTGACGATGTTAATGGAAAAGCGATTAACGAAATCGGAAGAATAGGATAGGGGGATAGATAATGCTACGCAGCTTATGGACAGCGGCAACAGGAATGCAGGCGCAGGCTTTAAATATTGATGTTATTTCAAATAATCTGGCGAATGTTAATACCTCAGGTTTTAAAAGAAGCAGGGCCGATTTTCAGGATTTATTATATGAAACCAT
>JAERRQ010000384.1 GCA_016735355.1 Desulfobacterales bacterium
GACGGGAAAATTGTATTATTATTCCTTTAATATAATCCCTAAACGCTATTATGGAAGGAGCATTTGTTCCGTCAAAAACAACGGTAATTTTATGATGCTTTATTTTTTTATATTTTATAAGCGCCTCTATCAGGGCATCCCGGCCTGATTGCAAATCCTGCTGATCAAGCAGGCTCAATCTGTTGGATTGACGTATCAGATTATAACCGTCTACTATAAGATGAATTGACATAACTTTATTATTTTTTCAACATACCGAGCAACCGGTCAAAATCATCATCATTATAAAATTCAAAAAAAAGCTTTCCCTTGTTGTCCTTTCTCTGAATTGTAACCCTTGTGCCGAAACGGCGTGCCAGTTCGTCTTCAATATCTTTAAAGTATAATGAATCAGAATCCTGCTGCTCTTTATCCTGCTGTTCTTTATCCTGCTGCTCTTTATCCTGCTGCTCTTTATCCTGCTGCTCTTTGACCTGAACCTTTTCCTTTTGATTTATCCGTTTAATAAGCGCCTCGGTCTCTCTGACGGAGAGCTGTTTTTCTACAACTGTTCTCCATACATCAATCTGCCGGGCAACATTTAAAACACCGAGCAATGCTCTGGCATGCCCCATGCTTAAAGTTCCTTTTATTAAATCAGCCTTGATCTGCATGGGCAGCTGCCTTATCCTTAAAAAATTGGCAACGGCAGGTCTGCTTTTGCCCACCCGTTCAGCGACCTGTTCCTGGGTCATATCGAATTCATTTATCAAACGATAATATGATTCCGCCTCTTCAAGCGGATTGAGATCTTCCCGCTGGATATTTTCAACAACAGACATTTCAAGCATTTCAGTGTCAGAGATATCTTTTATAATTACAGGTACCTGGTTAAAGCCTGCCATTTTAGCGGCACGCAGACGCCGCTCGCCGGCAATCAGTTCATAACCTATATCATCTTTTCTTACCAGAAGTGGTTGAATTATTCCCTGTTCTTTGATTGATTTACTCAATTCTTCCAGAGCCTCATCTGAAAAATCAAGGCGAGGCTGATATCTGTTAGGCCGGACCAAATCTACGGCACACGTAATATATTCTTTTGCCTGGTTTTCTATATGGTCAAATCCTGGTATTAAAGAATCAAGACCTCTTCCCAAAGCCATTTTTTTTCCCATTTGCAACCCTTGTAATCCGTAATCAAACTATCATGATCAATTATTACCGTTCATTATTTCCTTTGCCAGCGAAAAGTAACTTTGTGCTCCGGCGGACGCGGCATCGTAAAGAAGAATCGGTTTTCCGTAGCTGGGTGCTTCACCCAGTCTTACATTTCTGGGAACCATGGTTTTATATACAAGGCCTTTAAAATGTTTTTCCGCGTTTTCAGCAACCTGGCGCGAGAGGTTGGTCCGCTTATCGAACATGGTAAGAAGTATGCCGGCGACTTTAAGCTTAGGGTTAAAGCTGTTGTTGATACGCTTCATAGTTTGTAAAAGCAGGCCAAGCCCTTCCAAAGCATAGAATTCGCACTGAAGCGGAATCAGAATCGAATCGGCAGCAGTCATGGCATTTAACGTCAGGAGACTCATAGACGGAGGACAATCGATAATTATATAATCATACAAATCGGTTATTCCTGAAAGCAGATTCTGCAAAGCAGTCTCCCGCTTGGGGTGTGACATCATCTCCACCTCAAAACCTGTAAGCTCAATACGGGAGGGGATTACCTTTAAAGTCTCAATATCGCTCCCTACAACAAGATCAGCCGCCTGAGCTTCGCCTATCATTCCATGATAAAGGGTCTGTTTCAGCCGGGTTTTGTCAATCCCTATTCCGGTTGTCGCATTTGCCTGGGGGTCGCAGTCTACAAGAAGAATCCGCTTTTCGGAAACAGCCATAGCGGCTGAAAGATTTATTGCAGTGGTAGTTTTTCCTACGCCACCTTTCTGGTTGGCTATACTGATAATTTGTGCCATAATAAAATTAATTTATCATAAAAAATTCTGTTTGCAAAGATAATTGATTTAAGAAAATGTGCATAAAAAACATATTAAAACTATTCATAGTTTACCTGCTTTCAATTATTCTCAGCGGCATATTCATGCCTGTCCAGGCCATAGCCATTACCGCCAGGGAAGAAGAGGATATGGGTCTTAAATTCATAAAAATGGCTAAAAGGCATTTTGAGTTTATAGAAGACCCTGTTATCATTAACTATATAAATAAAATCGGTGGGAGAATAATAGCAACTCTTCCGCCGCAGCCTTTTAAATATCACTTTTATATGATCAAACAGGATGTTTATAATGCATTTGCCGTGCCGGGCGGCCATGTTTTTATAAACAGCGGTTTATTTGAAGCAATGGTGGGTGAAGATGAGCTTGCCGGCATACTGGCCCACGAAATCGCGCATGTGCTTTGCCGTCATATATCACAACGGATTGCAAGATCATCAAAAGTCGGCATAGCGACAATGGCCGGTATGATCGCTGGAATTCTTTTAGGTATCGGTGGTTCGGGATCCGCCGCAAGCGCCATGACTGTAACCTCTGCTGCGGCAGGACAGTCTGCAATGCTGGCTTTCAGCCGGGAAAACGAAATGCAGGCCGATCAAATAGGATTAAAACTGCTATCCAAAGCAGGTTACAGCGCTCAAGGCCTCCTTGTAATGCTTAAAAAAATTCGCGATAAAAGCTGGTTCGGTTCCAAAGAAATTCCTTCATACCTTATGACCCATCCCGCTGTTGAGGATCGTATAGCTTATATCGATGTCTGGATGGACGCAAACAAAGATAGTGGAGTGTCTGAGCGTAAAATAAATCCTTTTAATTTTGAAAGAGCGCATTCAAGGCTTGAAGTGATTTACGGGGATGAAAACCATGTAAAAAAAAAATTCGAGGCAGAGCTTGCAAAAGATCCTTCAAACCCAATGGCCAATTATAGATTAGGGCTTATTCTGGCAAGAACAGGCAACCGGGATGGCGCTATTCAGCACCTAAAAAAAGCATTGCGCAAAAATATTTTTGAACCTAACGTTTTAAAAGATCTCGGAAGGATATATTTTCTGAATGGTGACTACGAGGAAGCCTTAAACACATTAAAAGGGTCGCTAAGCATCAAGCCGGATGATTCGGAAGCACTTTTTTTTCTTGGCCGCACCAGGATGAAACTGAGTAATTATAAAAAGGCGGCCTCAATATTTGAGAAACTGATTACCTCTAAAACGGAAAACAGGGCTCAGATATTATATTTTCTTGGCGAGACCTATGGTAAACAGGATAAGCTCGGCGATGCGCATTATTATCTTGGCATCTATTATAAAGAGAAAAGAGATGGGAAAAATGCTGTTTTTCATCTGCAAAAATCATTGAAATATATAGATAACAAGGAAAAAAAGAAAAAAATTCTGGCCATGCTTGAAAAAATCAGGGGTAAATCATCCAAACCTAAGAACGACAAGGATGAAACCGGTTTTAACAAAAAATTATTTCAAGGGATGTTACCGAAATATTGACAATTTCTTTTTTTTTTGGGATAAATATTTTTTTTAATATAATATTTGATCTGTATTGGATTATTTAAAAAGATCTTTTTAAAGGAGGAAGGTTAATGGCGGAAGAACAAGGATTGACGTTAAAAGGAGTATCTATTGCGGATTTTAGTCATGCGTTGTCCGCTCCTTACGGGAGCATGCTGCTGGGGGATCAGGGCGCCGATATAATAAAAATAGAAAATCCCAAGGGGGACATTTTCCGAACTCTGATGGGAGGCGCTTATGCCGCTGTTGTTCATCGAAACAAAAGAACAATTTCTTTAAATCTTAAAATGAATGAGGCTAAAGAGATAGCACGAAAAATTATTGAAAAATCAGATGTTTTGATCGAAAATTTTACGCCTGGAGCAATTGGAAGGCTCGGTTTCGGTTATGATGAGGTCAAGAAGTACAACCCGCGGATCATTTATTGTTCAGTATCCGGGTACGGACAGACAGGACCTTACAGTAAGCTTGGAGGCTATGATGTTGTAGCCCAGGCAATATCAGGCATAATGGACAACACCGGCGAGCGTGGCAGACTGCCTGTGCGTATCGGCCCTTCCATCGTAGATATGGGTACAGGCATGTATCTGGCTATGGCAGTCCTGCTTGCTTTGCGGGATAGGGAAAAGACAGGCAAAGGACAGCATATCGAAATTTCGCTTATAGAGACAGCTCTTTCCTGGATGTCAGCCCAGGCGGCCTACAACTCCATGACCGGAGAAATCCCTTTAAGATTCGGTTCCGGTTTTTTCCCTTTTTGTCCCTACAAGGTATATGAAGCTTCGGATCAATGCGTTTTTATAGGCGTTTCAACGAACAACTTTTGGGAAAAATTCTGTAAAGAATTCGATCTGATGAACCTTTATGAGAGAGAAGATTTTAAAGATCCCGCAGATAGGGTTGCAAAGCGTGATGAACTCGACGGACTGGTACAGGATGCCATGATAAAATTAAAGGCCTCGGATATTATAGACCGTCTGCGAAAAGCCGGGATTCCATGTTCTCCTGTAAATAATATTCAACAAGCCCTTGCAGAACCACATGTTATAGAGCGGGGATGCGTGGCAGAGCAGGACCATCCCACCGCTGGAAAAATAAAGTTTGTAAAAAATCCGATAAACCGGGATGGAAAATTCCCGGAAGTTCGTTTCCCGTCTCCCGAGATGGGACAGCATACCAAGGATATTATGGCTGAATTAGGATATTCAGGCGATGAAATCGAAACCTTGATTTCAGCCGGCGCCGCCGTTACAGCGGGAAAATAGATATATTAATCAGATCTTGATTTTTGATGATATGAATGGGTTCCTTAAAAGCTATCCCCATTCTTTAACAACAGGAGGTGATCCCTTGATAGAAAAGAGCAACATAGGGAAAGAGTACCCGGAGCGCACGTTTGAAATCGAAAAATGCAAGATACGTGAACTTGCACGAGCGATCGGAGACAAAAACAAAATATTTTACGATGACGATGCCGCGCGGGAGGATGGTTTTGAAGGAATGGCTGTTCCTCCTACTTTTTTTACTCTCTTTGCAATGGCAGGCGGGCTTGAATATGTTATTAAAGATCTTGAAATCAATATGGCCAAACTTTTGCACGGTGGTCAGGAATATGAATATTTCAAACCTGTTAAACCGGGCGATGTCGTAAAGGCCAAAACAATAATAACGGATGTAATAGAAAAATCCGGAAAAGCCGGAACCATGGATTTCGTTGTAATGGAGACAACCTATATTAATCAGAATGAAGAACCTGTGCTGCGCGATAAGTGTACTCTCGTGGTTCGAAGATAAAAGTCAATAGGAGGAAACAATGGCGCAACCTAAAGTATTGTTTAATAATATTGAGGTCGGCTATGAAATACCGCCGCTTGTTAAAAATCCGATCACAGAGACTCAGCTTGTAATGTATGCCGGGGCTTCAGGAGATTTTAACCCGATTCATACAGTTCATGCCTTTGGTGAAAAAGCCGGTTTCGGCGGAGTGATAGGTCATGGAATGTTATCCATGGGTTTTGCAGGTCAGTTCATGACAAACTGGGTCGGAGTTACGGCTGTAAAAAAACTTGCGGTGCAGTTTAGAGCTGTGACTAAACCTAAAAATGTGATAACTGTTTCAGGAACGGTTGTTAAAAAATATACTGAAGATGGTCAAAATATGGTCGATTGTGAATTTCTGGCTGTCAACCAGGATGGTGACAAGATTATAATGGGGACGGCTACAGCAGAGCTGTCTTAAAAACTGTTAAAAAACAATGCGAAAACATTTGGCAGCCCGATGAAAAAATACATACATCAAAAAAAGTCTGATGATACTATTATCGATACAATATCAGGCTACTACACCATAGAAAAGGAAGAAAGCATAGATTTTAAAGGCCGGGATCTCCTTTGCGTTACAGGGATGGGTATCATAGACTCATCCTGCTGTGGAGTGGGAGGCTGTAGATATGCGCTTGTCCCAGGATATGTTCAGGCAAGCGATCAAGATAAAAATGGCTCCACCATATCAGAGGTGGAGCCTGTCTTCAGCAAAGAGGACAAAGTAGAGATAATAAAGATATTGAAAGAACAAGAGGCTGTTACACAGGTAGAATTCTGGTAATATATAATTACAGACCTCATAATAATTTTGCTATTTTAGCCATATTTTTGGACAAAAAACACTGCTTTCGCGATTTAGCAATTAGCCATTAGCTATTAGGTTTTAGCTAAATTACTATAAATTCAACAAGTAAGCTAACCGCTAACTGCTAATACCTAAAAGCTTAATGTCCAATTATTATGTAGTGCGTTGTTATTACAATAAAAACACCATTACATCCTAAATAAATTACGAGGTCTGACATAGGTGCACACAGATAGATTTATTTTTTACAAAAAAGTGTAAAGTACTTTTAAAGTGATATGAATGGTTCCATATTTTTTACTTCATCAGAATAAATCCCTCTCTCCTTCATGCGTATCGCACTATGCTTTTTAAATGCAATACGGTCTTTTTCTCCAATGTCTCTAATTAATCTGCTTGTTGTTGGCATTTGAACCTCAGAGGCATTTTGTTTGGAAAAAATCAGAAAACAGTAAAAAAGACAACATTTGAGCTCTCTGAGACAGGAGAAAGTCAAAGATCAGGCACTTCTGGAAATGATAGAATATCTTCACGTTTAAATGAGTCAATCTTGAAGAAAAGTCTTGTGTTATGCTTGATTAATTTGGGCACATCTTTTACAGCATTAAGTATTCCGCCTTCAATATCAGGCATTATTGCAGGCATGGTACTGTCAGCGATGGCGCTTGCAATGCTCTCTTCCGCCTTCAATACATCATCCAGGCCAATTATCGTTACGTTATCATCCCTGCCTATTACCAGACTCCCCGGCTGTATTGGAAAAGGCGACAAGTGTTTTCATGATTGGTTTAATAGATGATAGATTTCTCTTAAACTCCAATTCACTTAGCCACAGACACACACAGACCAGGCTTCGCCCCGGTTGAATGATCTTCTGATTCAACTGAACAAGCATTCCACAGGGCAGGCACGAACAGGCTGTGAAAAGCCAGACATATTTCCCAGCAAGAATTTTTCGCTTGGACAAATTGTCCGAACGAATACTGCATCGCTTCGATAAGAATTTATATGTGTATGTCGGTGT
>JAERRQ010000058.1 GCA_016735355.1 Desulfobacterales bacterium
CATGGTTGTGGATACCGATGATATCGCCGGGATAGGCTTCTGATACGTTTTCACGCTCATTGGCCATAAAAATTGTGGCATTGGCAAAGGTAACAATTTTTCCTATCCGGTGGTGGAGAACCTTTATGCCGCGGGTGAATTTTCCCGAGCAGATTCTGAGAAAGGCAATTCTGTCCCGGTGGGCAGGATCCATATTGGCTTGAATTTTAAACGCAAAGCCGGAGAACGCTTCCTCGTAAGGGGAGACTTCCCGTGTAACTGCGTCTCTTGGACCCGGAGGTGGCGACATCTCCACAAATGTATTCAGCAGTTCTTTTACGCCGAAATTATTGACTGCGCTTCCGAAAAATACAGGAGTCTGCGTGCCATTAAGATAGTGGTCAAGCTCAAAAGGATCTGTGGCACCTTCGATTAATTCGATATCTTCCCTCAGTTCGTCAGACTGTATTCCCAAAATATCATCAAGCTTTGAGTCGGAAAGGTCGTTTATAATAATGCCGTCATCAATATTCCTGTTCTGACCGGCCTTGAAAAGATGGAGTTCTTTGCGATAAATATTGTAAACTCCATTGAAATTTTTTCCCATGCCTATTGGCCAGGAAAGGGGGGTGCATTCAATTTGCAGTTTATCCTCGATATCGTCAAGAATATCAATGGGCGACATACCGTCTCGGTCCAGTTTGTTTATAAAGGTAATTATGGGAGTGTTGCGCATACGGCAGACTTCCATAAGCTTTTCTGTTTGGGGCTCAACCCCTTTGGCGCTGTCGATTACCATAAGGGCGCTGTCAACTGCGGTAAGGACCCTGTAGGTATCCTCTGAAAAATCCTGATGACCTGGGGTATCAAGAAGATTTATCTCAAAATCTCTGTACTTAAATTTCATAACCGATGTGGTTACAGATATGCCCCTCTCTTTTTCTATGGACATCCAGTCACTTGTCGCATATCTTTCCGCTTTTCGGGCCTTTACGGCTCCTGCCTGCTGAATGGCTCCACCATAAAGAAGCAGCTTTTCGGTCAATGTGGTTTTACCTGCGTCAGGATGGCTTATAATTCCGAAAGTCCGGCGTTTGTTTATCTCTTTAGTATTATGATTCATTTTTTACCCTAAATAATTTTACTTAATATTTTCGTCCTCGTTCCTTAGTATAGTAAGAATATGGTCAAGTATTGTCAATTTCGTAAATTGTCAAGCAGGAATGCTGCATGCTGTAAAGGAATGTTTGACATTTTTTTGATTGAATAATAGGTAACCGTTAACAGTTAACCGTGAAAATCTATAAGATAACAGATGGAAGCCAATTTAAAATGAAAAATAAAATTAAAAGTTTAATTAATTCCGCATTGACTTTGGCATATGACAATGGAGATTTGAAGTCACCGGAAACCGATGAAGCTTTGCCTGAAGTTTTGATTGAGGAACCAAAGGTGGGGGCTCAAGGTGATTATTCAACCAATATTTCTATGACCCTTGCCTCCATACAAAAAATGGCACCGAAAAAAATTGCCAAAGCAATACTACGGAATATAAATGATCCTGATTCTTTTTTTGATAAAATCGAGATAGCGGGGCCGGGTTTTATCAATTTTTTCATAAACAAAGCTGCCTGGTATCCAATTCTGAAAGAGATTCATCAGATGGATTTAGGGTATGGGGCTGAGAATATAGGAAAAGGTAAAAAAATTCAGGTTGAGTTTGTAAGCGCCAATCCAACAGGTCCGCTTCACGTAGGCCATGGCCGCGGAGCAGCAGTGGGTGACAGCATTGCGAATATTTTGAATTTTTGCGGTTTTAATGTTGAGAAGGAATATTATATAAACGATTCTGGAAGACAGATTAACACTCTTGGACGGTCGGTTTTTTTAAGGTATAAAGAACTCTTCGGAAAAGATATAGTATTTCCTGGAGACTGTTATCAGGGAAGGTATATAGTCGAACTTGCCGAAAATATTAAATCGATAAATGGCGATAACTTTTTAAATATTGAAGAAGCAACGGCTGTTAATAATTGCGCCAGGTTCGCAGCAGAAACAATACTCGCGGAAATCAAAGAAGATTTAGAGTCCTTTGGTGTTCAATTCGACAACTGGTTCAGCGAACAATCTATTTTTGATTCCGGAAAAGTTGCAAAAGCCATAGAAAACTTTCAAAATAAAAAAATAATATATAATAAAGAAGGGGCGCTATGGTTTAAAACCAGTGATTTCGGCGATGAAAAAGATCGTGTTGTTGTACGTAATAATGGACTGACAACCTATTTTGCATCAGATATTGCATACCATCAGGATAAATTCAATCGCGGTTTTGAACGGATTATTGATATATGGGGAGCAGATCATCACGGCTATATACCGCGTATTGCAGCTTCCATAGAAGCCTCCGGGGTAAACAGGAACCGGTTAGATGTTATATTGATTCAACTGGTTAACCTGCTACGGGACGGTCTCCCTGTTGCCATGTCGACCAGGGCCGGTGAATTTGTAACTTTAAAGGAGGTTGTAAAAGAGGTGGGCCGGGATGCTGCCAGGTTTATTTTTTTGACCCGTAATTCTGATAGCCCGTTAGATTTTGATCTGGAGCTTGCAAAAAAGAAAACAAATGATAATCCTGTCTATTATGTTCAATATGTTCATGCCAGGATTTCGAGTATTATAAGAAAAGGTAAAGAAAATGGGGTAGCCGATATAAAATGGAATGCTGAGGCGGTTAATATGCTTAAAGAATCTGAAGAGACCGATCTCCTGAAGAGCATGAACCGTTTTCCTGCAATTGTAAAACAGTCTGCCATGAGACTGGAGCCGCATCGTATAACGTTCTACCTGATGAATCTGGCATCTTCTTTTCATGCTTATTATAATAAACACAGGGTTCTGAACGATGACCCGCTATTGTCATGCGGCCGGCTTTATCTTGTGCTGGCAGTAAAAAAAATTATACGTAACGGCCTCGGACTTCTTGGCGTTTCAGCTCCTGAAAAAATGTGAGCGTAATAAATGGGCTCAAAAACAAAGAAACAAATTTCTTCTGAAACGAAAAAGAAAGGATCCTTGCTTTTTTTTTCTATCCTCTTTTTCACG
This sequence comes from Desulfobacterales bacterium, assembly GCA_016735355.1. Classification (GTDB taxonomy): domain Bacteria; phylum Desulfobacterota; class Desulfobacteria; order Desulfobacterales; family BuS5; genus BuS5. Next base: position 3,082 of record JAERRQ010000058.1, read on the forward strand.
TCTGCATGGATGTTTATCCTTGGTGTCCTTGTGGGCCGGGGGTGTGCTCCGCTAAAGGTTGATATTAAAAGTCTTCAAGACAGGCTGGCTGAATTGAGCCGAAAGGAACAAAGCTATTGCAAAATCGATCAGGATGCAGCTTCAGACAAGACTTCGTTCGGCTTTTACGAAGATCTGAAAAAAACTGAAACAAAAGATAAAGAAAACAAAATAATATCGTCATTATCCAGCAAAAAATCTTTAAAAAAAATATATTCAGTTCCTGAAAAAAATGATAATAAAAAATCAGATACCATACAAAAAAATAGAACCCAAAAAAACTATACCATCCAGGTGGCATCATTAAAAGATTCAAAAATTGCTGATAAACTGATCGCAAATCTACAAAAAAGGGGGTACCCTGCTTATAAGTTAAAGGCCGTTATTCCCGGAAAAGGAACATGGTTCAGGATCAGAATCGGTTCATATGAAGATAAAGCAGATGCCGGGACAATAATAAACCGATTAAAAAAAGACAAATTTAAAGTAATGCTTGTTTTGCAATAGAAAGGATTCAATAGTGAAAATAACACATGATGAAGTCATGCATGTGGCAAGCCTTGCACGCCTTGATCTGCATGAAGATGATGTGAACATGTTTGCCGAACAGATTGGAAAAATTCTCGAATATGTCGATACTCTTGACAGTGTCAATACAGATGGTGTTGAACCTGCAACCCACGCGATTTCCCTGTCCAATGCTTTTCGCAATGATGATGAGAAAGAGCATGTAAACAGGGAGGCAGCGCTTTCAAATGCTCCGGAGAAAGAGG
>JAERRQ010000248.1 GCA_016735355.1 Desulfobacterales bacterium
TCATCACGCAAAGTCCTCAAAATAGCTTGCTATTCCTGCGGCTTTGCGCAATCGGATCGTACAAATTCAACCTAAATCTGAGCGCTAATTCTGTGAATTTATTTTTGAGTGAGCCCTTGGTTGAATCCTATTGTACCAAGCAATTTAACTATTATTTATGCCATACTTTTTCGTTGTTTAAAAGAGATTTTTAATTAAACAAAATATAAGGATCAGAAGGAAAAAAGAGCACCATAAAAGAAGGTCTATTGAAAAATGCTGAAAAATTGCAAGGAATTCGGTGCGGAGTTTGTTGTTATCAAAGAGGAGTAGTAATAACAAAGAGGAGTAGTAATAATAAAATACCTTAATTAATTATGTAACCGTTCACTGTTAACGGTTCACAGTAAACGGTTACATAATTTTTTAGTAGTTTTTCTGCACCTGATACCCTATAGACTGTAACATACTTCATTTCACAAGGCCAGAGGTGGTAGGGGTTCAAAATCTTGAACCCCTACTCCAACCGATAACGCAGTGAAATTATTTATGTGATGGTCTATATATATTTTTACTGTATCGGTGCGAATGTGACCCGTCGGTTTTTCTGACGGCCTTCTTTTGTATCATTGGATGCTGTGGGGTTTGATAAACCGTAGCCTTTTGTCTCAAGCCGGTCTGAATTGATCCCCTGTTTTACCAAATACGCCTTGACCGCCATAGCGCGCTTTTCTGAAAGCGTTTGGTTGTAGGCCTCAGTTCCGTCGCTGTCCGTATGCCCCTGGATCTCAATTCTCATCTCTGGATTTTTTTCCAGTATGTTGACAGCTTCCTTCAGCAAAGGACAGCCAGCGGATTTAAGCTCCGATTTATCGAAATCAAAAAATACTTCTCCGCTGTGGGCCCAGCATCCACTCTCATTGACAGTGGCTCCTTTGGGCGTATCCGGGCATTTATCAAGATAATCAAAAACGCCATCACCGTCACTGTCTAAGGGGCAGCCTGAATCGTCGACAGCAACACCCTGGGGTGTATTCGGACATTGATCCATATAATCAAAAACGCCATCACCGTCACTGTCCAGGGGGCAGCCTGAATCGTCGACAGCAACACCCTGGGGTGTATTCGGACATTGATCCATATGATCAAAAACGCCATCACCGTCACTGTCCAGGGGGCAGCCTGAATCATCGACAGCAACACCCTGGGGTGTATTCGGGCATTGATCCATATGATCATAAACACCATCACCATCGCTGTCTTTATATTCAGCTGACAGGGCTTTTTTTTCACCACCTATTAGAAAGGTGAGACCGAAGGTATAGGCAAGATTATTATATTCATCATTAAATGAGATAATGTGGCGCACATCTGCACGTAATGCTGTAAAGTCATTAACAAAATATTTAAGACCACCACCGTAGTTAACCAAAAAGCTGGTATTATTGCTCTCCCGGTCGGGGTCGAATGTTATGCCGCCGATACCTGTGGCTACGTAAGGAATAAGTTTTTTGTCAGGCGTGAAATGATAAAGAGTATCGATCCGGTAAATATATGCATCCACATCACCGGCGTCTTTTTTGGAATCAGTATCTATAAAATTGAACATTCCTTCCAGACCCCAGTTTTGATCTATATTATAACCCAGCCCCAGACCGTATGTAGCCTCATTGTCTAGATCCTGATTACCTTCAAAAAGGTACCCCCCGATCATGGGTGATACGGTAAGGGCGCCTGCCTTGTTTTCTGCGGTTGCATTATTTGCAAAACCTATTAATAGAATTAATAAACTTGCTAAAAAAAATTTTGTTTTCATGGAACCTCCTTTTTTTGTTAGATTCAATAATTATTTATTTATGAATAAAATTACATGGATAGGCTATTTAAATATTATCGTATAATTTTCTTTAGCGTATTACTACTATTAATACGATGTCAAGCTTTATTTCTGGTTAAAAATGACCTTAAAAGTAAATATTCAGATTGATTTCTTTGCTGTTTTATTTTAATCGGTTAGCTTTAAAGATATATAATTCTGTTTCAAGGGGGGGAGTTTTGGAGATTATAGAAGCTATAAAAAAAAGAAAGAGCATAAGAAAATTTAAACCCGATCCTGTTTCTAAAGAAGTAATAAGAGAGACACTTGAAATTGCCGGGAGGGCTCCGTCAGCGCTGAATACCCAGCCATGGGAGTTTACCGTTATTTCGGGTGATGTTATGGAAAATATCAAAAAAGGACATATTCAAAAAATCAAATCAGGCATACCTCCGAACCCGGAACTTAAGCTGATGGAGTGGCCACGGGATGGTATATATCGCAACCGGCAGGTGAATCTGGCAATTCAGCTTTTTAAGCTTATGGGTATAGATAGAAAGAATAAAAAACAGAGGACGGAGTGGATGGAACGGGGATTTCGCTATTTTGATGCGCCGGCCGCTATACTTCTTTCTTTGGACAGGTCACTGCCGGAAACTGCCCCGGTTCTTGATATAGGCGCTGTCATGCAAAACATCTGTCTTGCCGCCCTGCACCTCAACCTGGGTACTTGCATAGAGAATCAGGGTGTTATGTATCCTGACGTGGTTAGGAAATGGGCAGATATTCCCAAATCGAGGCTTCTTGTAGTTTCTATTGCCATAGGTTTTCCTGATTGGGATTTCCCGGCAAACAGGGTGGATAGCGAGAGAGAGCCTATAGATAACATCGTTAATTGGTGTGGTTTTGCCTGATTTTTCTGGTATGTTTTTTGCTTCTTATCGCTGGTATTATTTTTCCAAAATAATGAAAATGGATTTTTGAATGAACAACTCAAGTGACAATCGCAAAATAAACTGTATTGTTGATCCGGATAATCTGGCGAAGGACCATATACTCAACAAGTTGCTTAGAACCGTGGTTAAGGAGGTCAAGCTTTATGCGGAAAATCAGATCAAGCATATAAAAAAACAGGCCAAAATCGGTCTGGCACTCTCCATGGAAAAAGATCTTAACAAATTACTTGAGATGATTGTTGATGCAGCAAGAGCGATGTCCAATGCAGATGCCGGCACATTGTACATTGTGAGCAAGGATAAAAAAAGGCTCAGTTTTCGGATATTGCAGAATGAAACCCTGAAGACAAGAATGAAGGGTGTCGGAAATTTTGAAAAGGCCATGCCTGATGTTCCGCTTTACAAGGGAGAAAGACCTAACTATTCCAATGTCTCTTCATATGTGGCGATTACAGGAAAAACAATTAATGTTCAGGATGTGTACAAGGCAAATGGGTTCGATTTTACCGGCCCCAGGGATTATGATGCGGCAACAGGTTACAGATCCAAGTCGATGCTGGTGATACCCTTGCAGAACCATGAAGGTGATATTATCGGTGTATTGCAGCTTTTAAATGCAAAGGATCCGGAGACTGGTGAATTGGTGCCATTTTCAGCGGAATATGAAGATCTGATTGCGTCACTGGCATCTCAGGCAGCGATCGCCTTGACCAATACTCAGCTTATCCAGGACCTTAAAAAATTATTTTATGCCTTTATAAAAAGTATTGCCACTGCAATAGATGAAAAATCTCCTTATACGGGCGGCCATATTAAAAGGATGTATAATTTGACAATGATGATCGCTGAAAAGGTAAATGAAAATAATGAGGGCTATTTTAAGGATATTTTTTTCAGTGAAGATGAACTTGAAGAATTGCGAATTGCAGCCTGGATGCATGACGTGGGTAAAATTATAACTCCTGAATATGTTATCAACAAGAATACCAGGCTGCACGGCTTATCCGATAAAATAGAAAATATAGAGACCAGGTTCAATTTGGCTGCCTGTACGATTCGAAACGACTATTTGCGCCGGAAGATCAAAATCATGCAAACCGGAGCGGAAAATGAATTGGACTTGAGTTTACTTGACAAGGAGTGCCAAAGCAGGCTTGAAAGGCTCTTCGAAGATTTTGATTTTATCAGAACATGCAATAACCCTGAAGTTTTTATGAGCGATGAAAAAGCCCTTCGTATCAGGAAGATTGCAAAAAAAGAATTTCTGTTAAAAAATAAAATGCACCCATTGTTGACTGCAGGTGAGATTGAAAATCTTTCTGTTCAAGAAGGTACGCTTACAGAAGGGGAAAGAGAAATAATCAAAAATCATGCCACGATGACTTTGAAGATGCTTCAACAGCTCCCCTTCCCAAGGAATCTTGAAAATGTGCCTGAATATGCAAGCGCGCATCATGAAAAGCTGGATGGTTCCGGTTATCCAAGAGGGCTTACTTCCGCACAACTACCGATACAGTCCAAAATTATGGCTATTGCAGATATTTTTGAAGCCCTCACTGCGAGAGACAGGCCCTACAAGAAGTCTATGAAACTTTCCGAGGCGATTAAAATTATGGATATAATGAAAAAAAAGCGCCATATAGATCCAGATATCTACGATCTTTTTATTAATAGCCGCGTTTATTATAAATATGCAATTAAAGAGATGAAAAAAGAACAAATTGATATGGAGGAGGAATAATATGAGCGCTAACAATCTTGTTTTTCTAGAAAATCTTGAGTGGTTTGATGAAACCGGCAATGAGTTGGTTCATCGCCTTCCGGAAACAGGCTCCGGAGATATAAAGTACGGAGCGCAGTTGACCATAAGGGAGAGTCAGGCCGGTGTATTCTTTTACAAAGGCAAAGCCGTTGAGGCCTTTGGGCCGGGAAGACATACTCTGCAAACAGGCAATATACCAATTCTTACAAAAATTGCGGCACTGCCATGGGGGTTGAGTTCACCTTTAAGGGCCGA
>JAERRQ010000363.1 GCA_016735355.1 Desulfobacterales bacterium
AGACGGGGTTCCGATTATTGCAGATATGTCATCGGATATTATGAGCCGGTCTTTGGATATTAATAAATTCGGGTTGATTTATGCCGGAGCCCAGAAAAATATCGGTCCTGCCGGAGTATGTATGACTATAATTCGAGAGGATATGCTGCGACTTGTTCCGGACAACATACCGTCAATGCTGAAATATACCACTTATACTGAAAAAAATTCCATGTATAATACTCCGCCATGTTTCGCAATATATACCATCCAGCTTGTACTCAAATGGCTTGAGGAGACTATCGGCGGTCTCGGCAAAATGGAACAAATCAACAACCAAAAAGGAAAAAATATTTACGGTCTGCTGGATAACAGTTCTTTTTATACAGGAACCGCCGCATCCGGCAGCCGTTCATTAATGAATGTAACTTTCCGTCTTCCCAATGAGGAGCTGGAAAAAAGGTTGATTCAGGAAGGAACAGACAATGGGTTCATAGGGCTCAAAGGACACCGCAGCGTAGGCGGCTGCAGGGCATCTATTTATAATGCCACCTCAATTGAAGCGGTTGAAGCGCTTGTTGACTTTATGAAGATGTTTGAAAGGAAGAACGGATAGCATCTTTTAGATAAACAAAATCCTCCCTGGGGTGAAAACCCGAGGGAAGATGACCTAAAACTATTTTAAAAAACTGGCTCCCGGCTTTCGCCGGAACTACAAAAAGCCTTCGGGTTATCAGTTCCATAAGACTGGCGGCATTTCATCACGAGGCGTTGATCCGGTCTATGATATGTTGTGCTTTTTGTTTTAGCCGTGGAAGGATCTGCCTAATGAGGCATTCTTTTATTACTCCGCCCTTCTTTATAAGATAAGTTATAAGATAAGCTATAATATCGCCTACTTCAGGAAGTAGTAAGCTTGTAGCCCTAAAACATCCGGTGAACATGACAAGGGTAGGGACAACAGAAAGAAACAAGGCCATTTCCCACTCTGTAAATTTATATATGGGCCGCAAGTAGATAGCAACCATCACAGCCATTGGGAGTCCCCAGAAACATAGCCTCCCTAAAAATTCCCTTGGATCGTAAAAAAATCTTGCGATATAAAAGAGCCGGCAGGCTGTGCATATTGCCAGGCAAACATAAAAAGCCCGCAAGGTTAAACTTATGGAAAAACCTATGCAGTTCCCGCTTAGTATTGCGAATATAGCTTGTGAGTTTTCTGTAAATATCGAAATATATTCTTTGCCTACAGGCGTTGATACATATGCATGCCAAAGAAGTTTGAATATATAAAAAAAACCTGAAGTTATAAGTGCAGTAGTTAATAACAGAATCAGGATTATTTCAACTTCACGGCATGTCTTGCGTCCGTAGTTAACATAAAGATTATTGCGTTTGAAATAATTGCCTTGGAACTCCTTTAGCTTTTTGAACGAATTTTTTGGGATCATACTCTGCTTTGACAATTTTTATTGACAAACCTTATTTTAAAAAATATAATTTACATTTTAATTTTGACACCTTTAAAGGAGTAAGATATTGGCTAATCATAAATCTGCTGTTAAACGCGCCGCCCAGAATGAAAAAAAACGCTTACGAAATAAAAGCATAAGAACCAGGATCAAAAATGTAACAAAAAATGTTCAATTAATAATTAAAGAAAAATCGGGGGATGAGGTTGCCGCAATCTTGACCAGGGCTCAGTCCGTGATTGATAACGCTGCAAAAAAAGGCGTCATTCATAAAAATACAGCGGCACGTAAAATATCTCGCCTTTACAAACTCGTTAACAGCAACGGATAGAAGTTGTCTGGCTAAAAATTATCTGTCTAAAAATTATCTGTCAGGCGATTATAGACTTTCTCGGCGAGTTTTTTTGAAAGAATCTTAATCGCTTCTCGCTTGTTATACTCCGTTGCCGATTTGTCTGGTGAAACATTATAGTCTTCGTCTCCCATGATTCCTTGCTGTGCCCACATCAGCATTCCATCATTTCCGGTTAATTTCAAGTCAACACCAAGCCTTACCCGTCTTTGACTGGAGGTATCGCTGTTATGACGGGAGACCGAGCCTATTGTTAAGGAGCTTACAGCCCCTGTGAGTACGGCTTCCGCATTTTCCTCTTCTGTTATTGCGGCTTTGCCGCTTCTCGTAAACTCGTAAATTATATCATCAGTTAGAAAATTTTCGATTCCGGTTTCAGATGTTCTGTTTTCAAGGGTCTTAACATATACGCTTTTAATTCCTCCAGGAAGATCACCTCCTCCCGTAAACCTATATCCACAAGAAGCAATAATCAAACCAATAAAGATAAAAAAAATATTTTTTCCCTTAAACAATGTTTCTCCTGTTTATATCTAAGATGAGCTTTTAGCAATTAGCCGTTAGCTATTGCATGGCGTACATTGTCCGAATATAAAATCAGCGCCCATTAAATGAAACGATGATTTTTAACAATACATTGAAAATATGTAACCGTTCAGGTTTACAGTTATCAGTTCACGGTTGGAAAAACCAAAGAATTTTGAAATTTATAGCTAAAATGCTTATTCGGTTTCGCTCATCATTATCACCTTATTCCCGGACAGAGCCTGGGAATAAGAGCAAAAAATCGATTTTTAGTTTAAAATGCAAGTTATGCTATGTTTTTTAACCGTTAACTGTGAACCGATAACCGTGAACGGTTACGAAAATATTATGCTAACTGCTAATCGCTTAAATCATACCACTATATTTACAAGCTTATTTTTTACTATAATAACTTTTTTTACAGGTTTGCCCCCGATAAACTTTTGAACACGTTCATCTGAAAGCGCTGTTTCCTTAATTGCCGCTTCGCCGGTATTTCTACTGATATTGAATCTGCTTCTTAATTTACCGTTTACCTGTACTACAAGAAGAATGTCATCCTGCACAAGCACCTCTTCCCTGTATGACGGCCATGGACTTAGCAAAATACTTTCTTCATGCCCTAAACTCTCCCACAGCTCTTCAGCAAAATGGGGCACAATTGGTGATAACATAAGGGCTGCAGATTCCAGGGTAAACTTCATCACCCCCGCATTGATAATGTTTTTCTTTAATTTATCCGACAGGTTGTCTATGGCGTATATTCTGTTGACAAGCTCCATAACAGCGCTTATCGCGGTATTAAAATGGAATCTATCCTGAATATCGTTTGTAACCTTTTTTATGGTGTAATGCGTTTTCCTGTATAAATCGAGAAATTCTCCCTCAATTTCATCAACACCGCCGTTAAAAGGAACCGCATCCATGATCAGATCTACGGTTATAAAAGAAATACGCCATACACGTTTAAGAAAACGATAACCGCCCTCAACACCCTGCTCGCTCCATTCCAGGTCTCTCTCGGGAGGCGCGGCAAAAAGACAGAAAAGTCTCGTTGTATCCGCGCCATAAATTTCGAGCAAAGTATTAGGATCGATCACATTTTTTTTTGATTTGGACATCTTTTCAACACGGCCGACAATAATGTTGTTGTCGCATTTTTCACATACGGGTTGCGCGCCCTTGTCATTGACTTCCTCCGGAAAAATAAAACCGTGTTCCGGGCATGTGAAAGTCTCTTTGCATACCATACCCTGGGTGAGCAATCTGGTAAAAGGTTCCCTGTATTGCACCAAACCCAGTGCATTCAGCACACGCGTATAATATCGGGAATATAAAAGATGAAGAATTGCATGCTCAACTCCTCCTATATACTGATCCACAGGCATCCAATAATCGACGGCATCTTTGTCAAAAATTCGGTCGGAACAATCCGGACTGCAATAACGTTCAAAATACCACGAAGACTCAACAAAGGTATCCATTGTATCCGTCTCCCTGCGCGCGTCAGGAGAACCGCATTTCGGGCATTTAACCCTGGCATAATAATCAAGCTCTGAAAGTGGAGATTTTCCTCCTTCCAAAAGATCCACATCTTCAGGTAATATGACAGGAAGGTCATTTTCCTTAACAGGAACAATTCCGCATTCATTGCAATGCACCATAGGAATAGGAGCTCCCCAATACCTTTGCCTGGAAATTCCCCAGTCCCTTAACCTGAAATTAACAGTTCTTTTTCCCAAATCTTTTTCTTCGATAAACGATGAAATATCATCTATAGCTTTTTTACTATTTGCGCCGTCAAAATCGCCTGAATTAACCATCACACCTTCACCTGTAAAAGCCTCTGTCATGGAAGAGACGTCAAGATCTTCATCCGGCGGTTTGACTACGACAATAATATCGAGATCATATTTTTTTGCGAATTCAAAATCTCGCTGATCATGCGCAGGAACAGACATAACAGCGCCTGTGCCATATTCCATAAGTGCAAAATTAGCCGTATAGACCGGCATTTTTTTTCCGCTTAAAGGATTTATGCAAAAAGCTCCGGTAAAGACTCCTTCTTTTTCATAATTATCCAGGGCCCGGCTTGATCTGTCCTGCCGGGATATACGCTCTATAAAATTATCGATGTTTTCCTCATGCGAAGTACCGGTTGATAACTTTTTTACAAGCGGATGCTCCGGCGCGAGACACATAAAAGTCGCTCCAAAAACAGTATCCGGTCTGGTTGTAAAAACAGGTATATGCTCATCCATGTTCTCGATGGGAAATTTAATAAAAGTACCCAGGCTCTTTCCGATCCAGTTTTTCTGCATTGCAATAACCTTCTCCGGCCATCCTGCAAGCTTATCGCAATAGACCAGTAGATCCTCGGCAAAATCAGTTATGCGGAAAAACCATTGCCACAGCTTTTTCTGACGCACCGGCTCACCGCATCTCCAGCACAGGTCGGCTTCAACCTGTTCATTGGCAAGCACTGTCTGACAGGAATCACACCAATTTACGAGAGCCTCTTTTCTGTAAGCCATCCCTTTTTCATACATTTTTAAAAAGAGCCATTGTTCCCACTTATAATATTCCGGTTTACAGGTAGCTATTTCCCTGTCCCAATCATATGAAAAACCGAGTCGTTTCAATTCCCTGCGCATGGAATCGATATTATCGTATGTCCAGGCCGCCGGATGTGTTTTGTTTGCAATTGCGGCATTCTCGGCAGGCATGCCGAACGCGTCCCAT
>JAERRQ010000061.1 GCA_016735355.1 Desulfobacterales bacterium
AGTTTGCTGCAAAAGAGTAGGGAAGGGCGTTGAAGATATAAAATCCCAATCATCCGGCAAAAGGAAGCCGGATTACTGTTGAGCCGATCAGGAGACTGGCGGATATCAAATCCATCAAAAAATTAATAACGGATAATTCGAGGAATCATCTTCTTTTTGTTCTGGGAATTAATAACGGACTCAGGGTCGGGGATCTTCTCAAGCTGAAAATTAACGATGTTGAAAAATTAAAGCCCGGCCAGTCCATCGTGATCAGGGAGAGCAAGACCGGAAAGAATAATATCCTGATGATTAACAAGACTGTTTACAGGGCATTGCGGATATTTTTGGAAAATGTCGGGCCGGATGACGAAGAATATCTTTTTGCCAGCCGGAAAACAAAAAAGCCGCTCACGATCCAGTCGGTCAATGCTTTGGTTAAAAAATGGGCCAGGGAAATTAATCTTTCTGGCAATTACGGGGCTCATACTTTGCGGAAAACCTTCGGGTATATCCAGAGGATTGAGTTCGGGGTGGGGTTCGAGGTTCTGGCCAAGCGGTTTAATCATACCAGCCCGGCTGTTACTATGCGGTATTTGGGATTGACGAGTGATGAGGTTAACGAGGTTTTGATGAATGAGATTTGAAAAAAGGGCTAATTAAAGCCCTCTTTTTATAGTAAGCCAAAAAAAATATTTCAATTTCATACTGTTTGATTCGTAACGCCGAATAGGCTTCGTAAGAAACTCATTAGATTCCTTGAGTCGGAAATCAGTTGCAAACAGGTAGGCTCACGAATGTAGCTGCTAATCGGTGCACGGGAACAAGAAAATACGGCTTCACGAAAAAAATAATACATCCAATCATAGCCAAACTGGAATAAAACATCTCGTGACGGATTCCCCCTAAATGTTTAATGGAACCTAATTTATTGCAAAGACAATTTTTAACAGCAGAACCAAACCTCAAAATGTTTATAAAACAGTTTCTTTTAGGCTGTCAGGTTCTTCTACTTTTAAAAGCGAATATGAGTTTTAAAGAGTATTTGATTTTTTGTCCAAAACAAGACATAATGTCACCATATATTAATAAAGAATGACAATATGTCTGAAAATATTTATGAATAATCGACCAAAACAAATTTTCCGCGAACATGGTGGTCAACTTAAAATGAGTGAAGCCATTAAAAACGGCATTTCACGTTATATGCTATATAAGCTAAGAGACAAAGGTGTCATCGAACTGATAAGCAGAGGTGTATATCGACTGAAAGAACTACCACCGATTAGTAATCCTGATCTGGTTACAGTGAGCCTTAGATTTCCGAACTCTGTCATTTGCCTTGTCTCAGCACTGGCTTTTCATAACATCACAACACAGATTCCACACTCTGTTTCTGTAGCGGTGCATAGATCTTCGCGACTCCCTTCGCTTGAGTACCCTCCTATTCAATCTCACCGTATTTCGAATGATGCTTTTAATGCCGGTGTCGAAAACCATTGGATTGATGAGGTGCCTGTAAAAATTTATAATATGGAGAAAACTCTGGCCGATTGTTTCAAATTTCGCAATAAGGTTGGAATGGACATCGTTTTGGAAGCATTGAAACTCTATAAAGCAAGAAGAAATTTTAATCTCAATAAACTCATCAAATATGCAAAAATCTGTCGGGTCAAAAATGTGATGCTGCCCTATCTGGAGACAATAATATGAAATCAGCCAGGAACATCCCGGCATCTGTGCGGCAACGACTTCTTAATCGGGCTAAAATTGATCGGCGCCCTTTTAATGAATTGCTCCAATATTATGCCATGGAGCGATTTCTGTATAGACTTTCCTTATCGGTACATGCGGATCGATTTGTTCTTAAAGGAGCATTAATGCTTAGGATTTGGCGTTCTCCAGGGTTCCGCCCAACCATGGATATTGATATGCTTGGAATAACGAGCAACAGAGAGGCTGAAATCATAAGACAAATCCAGGATATATTGATTGTGGATGTGGAACCGGATGGATTGGATTTTGATCCTGATTCCATTCAGTGTGAACGGATTACCGAAGATGCGAATTATGAAGGAATCAGGCTAAGATTCCTGGGAAAACTGGAAAGAGCAAGGATACATATGCAACTGGATATCGGTTTCGGGGATGCTGTGTATCCAAAACCTGAGAGACTTGAATTTCCAACTATACTTGATTTTCCTGTACCACATTTGCTCTGTTACAGCCGTGAAAGTTCAATTGCTGAAAAATTTGAAGCTATGGTCAAACTGGGTATATTGAATAGCCGGATGAAAGATTTTTATGATATCTGGTTATTGTCACAGCTTTATGATTTTGATGGCAAAACTTTGACTGAGGCTATTAGAATGACTTTTGAAAGACGGACGACAAAATTATCTCCAAAAATCGAGGCATTCACTGAATCTTTTATGGTTGCCAAGCAAACTCAATGGAATGCGTTTTGGAAAAGACTCCAACAACAACATGTTCCAGCATCATTTAAAGAGATTGCAACTATGGTAGACAATTTTATCTCACCGATTATTTCAGATCTTTTTTCTGAAAATTTGAACCTAAAAAAATGGTCTGCTCCTGGTCCCTGGATTGAGGTAAACAAATCAAATCAGGAAGAGTAAATTGCAAAGAGATATTTCAACAACAGAATTCTGCGGATTCCACCGCATATTTTGAGTGTTATACATTTAAAACTTATAGGAGGAATTAGAATGTCAGAACTGAGAAAAGGCTATGACCCAGAATTTTTAGGAGAAGGAATATCAATTGCGTTGCCAAAGGCGGGACTCGAAATAACTGATGATATTTTGTTTGTTGGAGAGAGTGAAAGTGCCCATGTGATTAACTATATACACTACTCAGTGATTATGAGTAAATGCAATAACCAAGCGTTGGTTTCAGCAGCCAATTTAAATCAGAGTGCTTTTCAACAGGTCTCTGGGCGCGATTGGTTCGTTGACCCACGAATCGGAATCGAGAATCAAGTTGGTCCAAAAGCGTATAAGAGTAATCCTTGGGATCGAGGTCATCTAACAAGGCGTACGGCTGTTACCTGGGGTAATAAATATGTGGCTAAACGAGCTAGCAACGATTCATGCTCTTACGCTAATGCTTCCATGCAACATGAAAACTTCAACCAAGACGAATGGCGGGTACCCGAAAGAATTGTCCAATATTTAAAGAAGGATAAAAATGATAAAATTACAATTTTTACAGGTCCAGTATTCACTCAGACTGACCGTTGGTATACTCGTAGAAATCTTAGAGAAAAAGTACGAATTCCAAGTGGTTTTTGGAAGGTTATTGCCTATATCGGGAAACAAAGTGGCAAATTAGAATCACAAGCTTATGTCCTGTATCAAGATGCCAGATTTTTGATAGATAAAAGAGGTCAACACTCAATTGACATAAAAAACTATCAAGTCACAATTACTGAGATTGAGCACCTTACTGGGTTTGAGTTCGATGAAAATCTTTTTAATAGCAATCCACTATATTTTTATCCTCGAGAAGGTATCAATGATGGACCTGAGGCTTTTTTTGCACCAGCAAGCACAGAAGAATCCGAGCTTGGACGTGGTGTTGTTTTTTCTAGAGATGACACAACAAGACCAGAGTTTACAGGGAGAAGAAGGGTTATTCCGCATAATGAATTTATAGAATTTGTTAGCGGTGTAAGAGATGTATAACGAATAAGGATAGATTGTGAGAACGAAGCGAACCACAATCTTATCCGGTTGTTGAACAAGCCCGGTGTATCTGCATATTCTGTATATAAGGAAATATTTTTTTTTGAAAAAAGGGTAGGAAATGCATTTTTAAAAAGCGCATTTTTTCGAACCTCGACTAATAAAATCGGTTTTGTCTTATAATTAGGATATGTTAAAGCTGTAAATAGCTTTTTTGTAGCTCAAAAATTTCACGAGAAGGATGTGTTTTTTGTCGCAAATAAATAGGAAGTGAGGGGTATTTCTTGTAAATCTTGAGATATCTGGCATTAAAAAAAATTCTATGAAACTTTTCATCCAACTGTGCAATTATACCCTATACTGCACTATACGTTTGAGTCTCACTCTATCAGGACTTGAGTCTATCAGATATAGAGAAAGAATCCTGGGATACAATGAAGGACATTCCGATTCAGTGAGGACTCCAGTGCCATTTTTAATAAAAGAAGTTCTACGAGCCAAAAACGCAGCTATGTTTTAATTGGGCATTATAGCAACCGTCAAAGAACTGATGACACTGCGCGCTGGGCACTGGACAGTGCCCCTTCAAGATAACCTCCGAACTCATCTGCAGTTTCGGATCCGGCAAAATGAAGCGTATCG
>JAERRQ010000352.1 GCA_016735355.1 Desulfobacterales bacterium
GATCTTTTTAATGAAATTATGTATGCTTTGGGCGCCGCAAGTTTAAAACAAAAAAGGCGGAAGAAGTTATTGGTTACAAGAACATCTATTTATAAGAAACGTCTTAAAGGCAAGAGGATTCTAGTGGTTGAGGATAATTCAACAAATCAGGAAATAGCCAGGGCGGTACTGGAAGGAGCAGGGGTTATCATTGAGATTGCCGGCAACGGACAAATAGGATTGGATCTTGTTAAGAAGTCAGAGTTTGATGCAGTCCTGATGGATATACAGATGCCGGTAATGGATGGCTATGAAGCGACTAAAAATATCCGTAAAGATCCTGCCTATACCGATCTTCCGATTATTGCCATGACTGCGCATGCCATGAAAGGAGATGAGGAACAATGCTTAAAAGCAGGCATGACCGATTATGTTTCCAAGCCGATCGACCAGGAAAAACTTTTTCGGGTTTTGTGTGGAGTGCTGAAGAAAGAGGGCGCGGCCAAAAGGGAAGTGGAGGATATCGCAGAACCGGAGCCGTCGGCCATAACAGATGACATAAAGGATAGTAATTTTGATGAAATTTTCCCGACAGAGCTTCCCGGGATAAATTTAAAAAAGATATTGATCGGGATGCAACTAGACCCAAAGACATTCAAACGTATTTTACTCGGTTTTTTTCATAATAATCAGAATACAATCAACAAATTTAATGATGCCTTTATTGCAAAGAATCAGGAAGAATTAAAGCTCCTGACGCACACTTTAAAGGGCAGTTCCGCAAGTATCGGAGCCGAAGATTTGTCTGAAAGGGCAGGGGAACTTGAAGATTTCCTCAAACAAAAAAGAATAGATGACTCTGTTCAAACTTTGATTCACCGGGTCAAGACAGCCCTTGACCGGGTATTGGATTCTTTGCAATTATTGCTTGATAAAGCTGATTCGAAAAAAAAAATAGATATAAAAAATTCTGATCCGGTTAAACTTAAAGCGGCTGCCCATGATCTTGCCGAAGCTCTGGACGTGGCAGATCCTGATAAAATTGAAATATCTCTTGAAAAAATTAAGGAATTCCTTGGTGGTTCTGTTCTTGATCAACTTGTTAAGTATATAACCGGTTATGATTACGATGATGCAAAAGAGATACTCGAAAAAATATAAAAAAACGGAGATAAAGGTGACTTCTGATAAACCATTAGTATTGATTGTAGATGACAATGCGACAAATATAGACTTGCTGGTCAACACATTAAAGGCCGACTACAGGCTCGGGGCAAGCAAAAACGGACAAAAAGCGCTTGAGTATACGGATAAACACCTGCCTGATCTTATCCTTTTGGATGTAATGATGCCGGAGATGAGTGGATATGAGGTTTGTACCAGGCTTAAAGCAGTTCCCAAAACGGCAAATATACCGGTTATTTTTATAACAGCGCTTAATGAAATAGAAGATAAAACCCGGGGCTTTGTAGTCGGGGGCGTTGATTACATCACCAAACCATTCCATATTGCTGAGGTAAAAGCACGGGTTAATGCCCATTTATCTCTCAAAATGATGCGAGAGGAGCTCAATTCCCAGAATATTATCCTGGAACAGAAAGTTGCAAAGAAAACAGAAGAGCTGTATCAAATGCTGCAGGCAACGATTCAAACCATGGCACTTACAGTTGAAATCAGAGATCCTTATACTGCCGGTCACCAGCATCGGGTCGCCCTGCTGGCATGCGCCATTGCCAAAAAAATAGGCTTTTCGGATGATCAGATCAGAACCATCGATATTGCAGGGAATCTCCATGATATAGGTAAGATCCGTGTACCGACATCAATAATAAACAGGCCTGGTGAGCTTATGGATATAGAATATAAAATGCTCAGAATACATCCCAGGGTAGGTTATAATATCCTTAAAAATATTCCTTCGTCTTTGCCCTTTGCCGAAGTTGTGTTACAGCATCATGAAAGGCTCGATGGCTCAGGGTATCCCCAGGGACTTAGCGGTGATGAGATACTGCCGGAAGCAAAAGTGTTGACAGTGGCGGATGTGACGGAGGCGGTAAGCTCTTTCAGGCCATACCGACCCGCCAGAGGCATGGATGTTGCGCTGGAGGAAATTTTGAAATATAGAAATGTTTGGTATGATGCTGATGCTGTTGACGCCTGCCGGGAACTTTTTATTAAGGATAAATTTAATTACACATAAACCGGGAGGATAGTAGGGGTTCAAAATTTTGAACCCCTATCGGGAAACATTGAAACGGTATAATGTATATTTGGATTTACTCCCACGCTTCTGAATACGCTTTTGGAACGGACATGTTTTTATGGGAGGTTTGCCGAACCGTAGCGGCCTGTGTTGTGCCTATATTCGTCAATCCATATCCGGCAGAGCTATTTTCGTTTCCATCAACTATTGTCATTAGTTCACCTACCATCAACTTCATTTGCTCTGCCTGGGCATTTAATTCTTCGGACGCTGATGCCGATTCTTCAGCACTTGCCGCATTTTGCTGGGTTACTTTGTTCATCTCGTTAACAGCGGTGTTGACCTGATTAATCCCTTGAGCCTGTTCATTTGATGCCGATGCAATTTCGGCTACAAGCTCACCCACCCTGGACGTACCTTGAGCAACAGTCTTAAATGCTTCATTAGTCGTCACCACAAGCTCCGCTCCTTTTATAATCCTGTTTACCGTGCCATCTATGAGCAAAGCCGTATTTTTGGCGGCTTCAGCTGATCTTAAAGCAAGATTTCTTACTTCCTCGGCTACAACCGAAAACCCGGCCCCTTGTTCTCCGGCTCTGGCAGCTTCCACCGCAGCGTTTAATGCAAGAAGATTGGTCTGAAAAGCTATCTCATCAATGGTTTTGACTACCTTACGGGTTTCTTCACTGGCTTTGGTCATCTTTTCCATTGATCCGGTCAGTTCCGTCATCGAAGCATCAGCCTCGCCAACCACCCTGTTGGCATCTTTCATGAGGTTATCCGCCTGTTGCGCGTTTTCGGCATTATGTTTGGTCATGGATGATATTTCTTCGAGAGATGCGGAGGACTCCTCAATTGAGGCAGCTTGCTCTGACGCTCCTTCAGCCAGGGAGTGACTGGAAGAGGATATCTGACTGGATGCAGAGGCTATCTGTTCTCCGGATTCGGTAAGATTCATGATAATTTTTTGAATTGGATTGGTAATTGCCGCACCTTTAAAAAAACCTGTTACACACACAATGGACATAAGGATAAAACATGTCAAAATAATCCAGTTTCTCAGTTTTACGACAGGCCTTAAAATTTCTTCTTTGTCCATCTCTGCCATGATTGCCCAGTTGAGGCCTTTAATTTCAGCCGGCGAATAAACGCTTAAAACCGGGAGATTACGGTAATCATTGACAAATTTTGCATCTGTATTTCCTGCCAGGGCTCCTTTTGCAGCTTCACTTTCGACCTTGCTTTTAAGTACGGACGATTCTCCATTTTGCAAGAAACGGGAATTGGATCGCATTAAATAATCCGATCCTATTATATATGTTTCACCTGTTTCATTTAATCCACTTTTTTCCATCATAACCTGGTTAATCTGGCTGATGTTAATCTGAAAAATAAGAACGCCTATTTTTTTTGAACCATCAAAAATTGGTGAGGAGATAAAGGCGGCAGGGGCGCCGCTGGATGGTTCATAGGCTTCCATATCTGTAAGCGCTGTATAATCAGGAAGAGAAGATTCGTTAGCAGACCTATAGTTGCCGGCGATATTTGTGTTGTTATATTTTCCGTCTGTAAGGCTGGTGCCGAAATCGTCTTCTTTAAAAACAGTATAAACTATATGCCCTGTCTCAGGATCGACTATAAAAATATCATAATAACCAAACGTGTTAAGATACTTTTTAAAGACCGGATGATAGATTTTATGTGTTTTGCTGTAATTGCTACTGTCAGCCGCATAATCGAGATTAAGTTTTTGTCCCACGGGATTCGGATTATTAAATATATATAAATTCCTTACAGTATCTTCTCCCAATTCGTGAAAATTTTTGATAAATTCCCGTGCAGCTACGACTGTCATCTTGCTTTCGGAAAGAGTTTTGAGATTATTCTCATTTTGTTCGTAAAAATCCTGCAATTGGGTCTTTCTTACGTCCCTTATTCCGATCATTTGCTCTGTAGCCTGGTTGATCAACGCATTTTTTGAACTAACGTAGCTTATCACTCCTATAACACTTAAAGGAATAAATCCTATGGCTAAAAAAATAATTATTAATTTGAACTTTAAGTTTAACTGCATTTTGATTCTATCCTTTCGCTTTGCTTGAAATAAGTAGAGTTGAATTTTTTCGTTTCTATAATGTTGTTATCGGTATTGTTTTTAATATACTTTAGTGCGTTGTTTCTTAAATCCTGTTATACTATGTGATATTATATATATTTGTATATGAGCAAAAAAGATTTACAAAAATCATTTGATAGGATAAAAAATAAAGCAAAAAAATAGTATTTTCACTCTTGAAGGAGCTTTTATGGGGAAAAAAAGTTTAACAAAATCTACGACAAAAAAAAAGGCCAAGAAAACATCTACTAAAAATACCAAGAAAACAGCTACTAAAAATACTACCGCAAAAAAAGTGGTAACCAAGGCAGCGGCAAAAAAAACAGCGGTCAAAAAGGGCACACCTAAAAAGAGTGCAATGGCAACAAAGAAAAAGATTACTTTAAAAGATTTGATATTTAAAAAATTTGATACATGGAAGCCTGAAGAATTTTTTAAGGTTGAAATAGATAAAGACGCCTTGAAGGCTTATGCCGCGCCTCCTTTTATTACTGGATCATCGGATGATACGGAGCGTATAAAAGAGATACTTTTCAGGAAATTCGATCCTGAAACCATGCGCAAACAGATAGAAGAATTAAAAGCCGTGGCAGAAAAAGAAGCGGCTGAGAAAGCAGCCATGGAAAAGGCCGAAGCAGAAAGGAAAGCTGCTGAGGAAAAGGCGGCTAAAGAAAAGGCTGAAGCTGAAAGGAAGGCGGCTGAAGAAAAAGCGGCGGCCGAGAAGGCTGAAGCTGAAAAGAAAGCAGCCGCGGAAAAAGAGGCGGCGGAAAAGGCGGCAAAAGAAAAAGCTGAGGCTGAAAAAAAAGCCGCTGAAGAGAAAGCAGCGAAAGAGAAAGCTGAGGCTGAAAAAAAGGCAGCCATGGAAAAGGCCGAAGCTGAAAAACAAGCTGCCCTGGAAAGAGCAGCCTCTGAGAAGGTGGCGGCTGAGGAAGCTGTTGCAAAAAAAGCGGCAGCAGAGAAAAAAGCGGTGGAAATGAAAAGAAATATTATAGCAGCCGGCGCAGGGCTTGCAATTATTCTTCTGATGTTGATTGGCGCAAGTTTTTCAAATATGAGTAATTTTTATTTAAAACCTGCTGAAGGTGGAATTGAAATATGGCGGGGATCTTTTGCTCCCATGGGGCAGAAAAAATATTTTGCTCTGCAAGGTGTTGAACTCCAGGAACCTGCCAAGAAGGTTTACAGCAAAGAAGATGTATATCCCCTGATCTTTCATTTTTACATTGAACAGGCGGACAGTCTGCTGGAAGTGCAGCCTTTGCCGGATTTTGACGGGATTAAGCATAATCTTGACAATGCGCTGAATTACGGAGTAACGGCTGAACTCCGCGAAACAGCTCAAAACCGTTTAAACATGATCGATTTTATGATTCTGGTTTACAAGGCGGATATTGCAGCCGAAAAAGCAAGCCTTTCATCCCTTAACTCTGCAATGAGTTATTATAAGGAGGCAGCCGGGCTCAACCCCGCAGAAGATCAGGCTGAACAGCTTAAGCAAAAAATTGAATCTGTGTTGCAAAAAATATCTTTGCTTGAACAGCAGGCGGCTATTGCGGCGGACAAGGAGGCAATAGCAGGTGCTGAAGAAGAGGGTGTGGGTGAGGAGGAAGAGGAAGGAGCAGTACCTGAACATCTATAGGAGACAACGGAGAGGGTAGGTGGCTGTTTTTCAGAATAGATGACACCATACCTGGTGTCTTTCAGAGCCTGATTCCTGAGGTTTTTTTTCTCTGCAAATACTCATAACTTCAGGGCAGCGTGTATGAAATCTGCAGCCCGGGGGAGGCGCAGCCGGTGAAGGCGTCTCCCCCTTTAATATGATTCTCTTTACATGCTCTCTCTTTTTATCAGGATCCGGAACCGGAACAGCGCTGATAAGAGCCTGGGTGTAGGGATGCATAGGCCGGTTAATTATATCATCTGCAATACCGCATTCCATAATTTTGCCAAGATACATAACCGCCACCCTGTCCGCAATATTGCTCACCACACTTAAATCATGGGATATGAAAAGATACGACAGTTCATATTCCTCCTGCAGATCAATAAAAAGGTTTATTATTTGTGCCTGCACTGATACATCAAGGGCGCTGATCGGCTCGTCACAGATTATGAACGAGGGCTTCAGAGATACTGCTCTTGCAATGTTGATTCTCTGCCGCTGTCCACCGGAGAATTCGTGGGGATAGCGATGTATTGCGTCTCCATCCAGTCCCACTTCATTCATAAGCCTGATTGCATGCTCTTTGATTGAACCGGTTACCATTTTAAATTCGATCAGGCCTTCGGTGACAATGTCGAGTATGTTCATCCTGGGGTTCAGAGACGAGATTGGATCCTGAAAAATAATTTGCATATTTTTACGCAAATTTCTATATTCATTTTTCTTCAATGCAAGGATATTTTTCCCCTGAAAAACAATCTCTCCCTTGTGCGCTTTTTCCAGGCCGACCAGTGTTCTCCCCAGGGTTGTTTTCCCGCAGCCTGATTCCCCCACCAGACCCAAAGTCTCACCTTTGTTTATATGGAAGGAAATACCGTCAACAGCCCTTGCATATCCAACTGTTTTCGCGATAATTCCTCTCTTGATGGGAAACCATGTTTTAAGATTTGAAACTTGGAGTATTGGTTTTGAGGTCATAATATTTATTTAAAATCTATATTTCGCTGGTTCGTAGGGCACAAAATCTTGTGCCCCTACAACAATCCCCCATATGGATTGCCTGGCGTTGGTAGGGGCACAAAATTTTGTGCCCTCTTGCCTTCTACATTATATTGATCATAATAAAAAACAAGCGGCCTTTCTATTTTTGCCGATATCCTTAAGAGCCGGTTTTTCCCCTATGCATCTTGTAAAAGCGAATTCACATCTTTCGCAAAAATGACATCCTGTGGGATAATTATATGGGGATGGCACGTAACCCGCAACAGCCTTTAACCTTTTTCCAGAGCAGCCCAGTTTCGGGATGGAATTCAATAGCCCTTTGGTGTATGGATGAGCAGGCGATGAAAAGATATCATTCCGCAAACCCTCTTCAACTATTTCCGAAGCATACATTACAACTACCCTGTCGCACATTTCCCAGATTACACCCATATCATGGGTAATGATCAGGATAGAAACATCCTTGTTTTTCATTGCGCGAATAAGTTCAAAAATTTGCATCTGGATTGTTACATCAAGGGCCGTTGTAGGTTCATCCGCTATGAGAAGATTAGGCTCAGTCATCAGGGCCATTGATATCATTACCCTCTGCTGCATCCCCCCCGAAAGCTGATGGGGCAAGGCAAACATTCTCTCTTTGGCATCAGAAATGCCGACCTTCCCCAGCCATTGTTCCGACAATTTCCAGGCCTCTTTTTTGCTGATTTTTCTATGC
>JAERRQ010000252.1 GCA_016735355.1 Desulfobacterales bacterium
AAATATCAAACCGGAGAATGTTTTGAAACAACGATTGGCCAGTATTAAAGAAAGGATCATAAATGCTGCGATCTCATCCGGTCGTAATCCGGCCGATATCCGCCTGGTGACTGTCAGCAAAAAAATGCCGGAAGAAAAAATTATAGAGGCTATTGAAGCCGGGGCTGATATTCTGGGAGAAAATTTTATCCAGGAGGC
Source organism: Desulfobacterales bacterium (assembly GCA_016735355.1). Classification (GTDB taxonomy): domain Bacteria; phylum Desulfobacterota; class Desulfobacteria; order Desulfobacterales; family BuS5; genus BuS5. The sequence continues at coordinate 199 of JAERRQ010000252.1, forward strand.
TCGTGAAAAAACAGACCACCTGTCATCCTATAATGTATCGTGGCATTTTATAGGCCACCTTCAATCGAACAAAGCCAAATATGCCGTCAGGATGTTTGATTTTATTCATACTGTGGATTCAATTAAACTTGCTCTGGAACTAAACAAGCGGGCTAAAAAAATCAATAAAATTCAAAATATTCTGATACAGGTAAATATCAGCGGTGAATTATCCAAATCCGGGGTCGAACCGGAAAAAATCATGAATCTACTAAAGGAGATAAGCCGCTTAAAGAATCTATCCGTCAAAGGTCTTATGACCATGCCTCCTTATTTCAGTAATCCTGAAAAGGCGCGCCCCTTTTTTGCATCCTTACGAAAACTGCGGGAAGCGATAAAAGAGGAGGATATACCCGGTATTTTAATGGAAGAACTTTCCATGGGAATGACCGGAGATTTTGAAGCTGCAATAGAAGAAGGGGCAACCCTTGTAAGGATTGGAACTGCAATTTTCGGGAAAAGAGTTTGAAGATATTGCTTCATATATGCTGCGCGCCCTGTTCAATATATCCGGTTAAAATCCTCAGGGCGGAGGGCCTGGATGTATTTGGTTTTTTTTATAACCATAACATCCATCCTTATTCCGAATGTGTCAAAAGGAGGGAGACTCTTGCAGGTTATGCAGACTCGATTAATCTGCGGGTAATCTATCAAAAAGAGTATAATCTTGAAGAATTCATCAGAAATGTAGTTTTCCGGGAAGCTGACAGATGCTCTTACTGTTACCACGACCGCCTGAAATCTGCTGCGCTGGTTGCGAAAAAAGGCAAGTTTGATTATTTCTCCTCAACCTTGCTCTATAGTAAATTCCAAAAACACAAGATGATACAATCAATCGGTACATCGACAGGTAAATCTATCGGAGTTCCATTCTTATACCTTGATTTCCGCCAGGGATGGAAAGAAGGAATTGAAGAGTCAAAGCGCCTCGGATTATACAGGCAGCAGTACTGTGGATGTATCTACAGTGAAAAAGAGAGATTTTATGAACCATCTTTATGAACCATCAAGGACTTCCCTTATTTTTTGAGAAAGCTGGTTCAAATTGAATGGCTTCTGAATAAATCCGTTACATCCACGTTTCATAACCTCATTGACCTTGCCGTTTGCACTATATCCGCTGGAAAGGATCACTTTTATTTCAGGGGAAATGTTTCTGATCCTATCAAAGACAACGCCTCCATCCATATCCGGCATAATCATATCAAGAATAACCAGGTCGGGCTTGATGCTGGCGGCTGACGTCTCATTTTTATTGCCGTCCAACCTATGGGATTGATTCATTATCTCAATAGCCTCTCTCCCGCTTCCGGCCGTTATAACGGAATATCCCAAATATTCCAGGATCTCCCGGCCTACTTCGATAATCATATTTTCATCATCCACAAGAAGAACAGTTTCATCAGCCTTGACAATAGCTTCGAAAATAACCTTTTCTTTTTTAGCTTTCTTTATCGATACAGGCAGGTAAAATCGAAATGAAGAGCCTTCACCCGGAACGCTCTTAGCCTCGATAAAACCGCCGTGATTTTTAACTATTCCATAAGCAGAGGCAAGTCCGAGACCTGACCCGCTGCCAACATCTTTAGTAGTAAAAAAAGGATCAAATATCCTTTCCAGGGTCTCAGCATCCATCCCGACTCCTGTATCTGCAACTGTCACACAGATATATTTTCCGGGATCGACATTAAAAGGAAAATTATGATTATATTTCACTACGATATTCTCTGTCTTTATATAGAGTTTTCCACACTCCGGCATGGCATGTGAAGAGTTTATATAAAGATTCAGCACTACCTGCTCTATCTGTCCCTGATCAACCTCCACCGGCCAAAGCCCCGGATCATAATCTCCAATAACCGTAATTTCCTTCCTGGCAGGACTGAACAGATCAACCTGCTTTTTTATGAGTATGTTAAGATCAGTCGTCTTAACCTCATATTTTCCGCCCCTTGAATATTCCAGAAGCTGCCTGGTCAGCTTGGCGCCGTTACTGATGTATTCTTCAATATTTTTAAGTTTCAGGTAATTGCTGTCTTCCGGGTTTAAATTCAGAAGCGCGAGGGAAACATTCCCCTGTATTCCCATGAGAAGGTTATTAAAATCATGGGCAATGCCCCCTGAAAGGGTTCCCACAGCTTCCATTTTCTGGGAATACCTCAGTTGTTCTTCTATTTTTTTATGTTCAGTTACGTCGTTCAGGATAACTATTGTTGTATTATTTTCATGATCTTCTACAGGGAGGATATTTATCTCAACCTGATGATCGTTTAACGATACGGTAAAATAGTCCGGAGCTTTATGCGAATCGGATATGCTCTCTCTAAAATTTTCTATTATCTTTTCCTGGTGTTCTTTTTGAAACAGTTCAATAAAATTTAAACCGAGTAGCTCCTCTTCCGGAATGCATGCTAACGAAACTGCAACAGGGTTAACAAAAATAATCCTTTCATCCGCTGATAGCTCCATAATCCCCTCTGACAGGTGCCTCAAAATTCTCTGATAATGTTTTCCATCCTGTAGAAGTTCCTTTGAAATTTGACGCTGGCTGATATCTTCACGCCCCAGGATCTTATCCATCAGACCTCGGGATGCTCCACAACCGTATGAAGCCAACAAGGCTTTTATATGATCCCTCATTATCTGCGGAGGGCCTTTTGCAATACAGGCATTTGCTCCAAGACTGATAAAATCAAGAGCCTCCTCGGCCGCGACCGCTGAAAGAATTACCAGAAAAATAGATTCCATATCAGGCATATTGCGGATAATGCGGCATAATTTTTTTCCGCCTATGTTAGGCATTATAAGATCGATAAAAATAATATCCGGTCTGTAATATTCTAAAATATCCAGCGCTGAAAGTCCGTCTTCGGCAGTGACAACATCATGCCCCAGACCGTCAAGCAGTTTTTTCATAAAAGTCAATATTACCGGATGATTATCCACAACTAAAATTTTTTTCACTTCTTTTTCACTGTATACTGTTTTTGAACTTGCTTCCACCATCATCCATACCACCAATCTTCATTCTTAACTCTAATTTATAAACCAGGTCCTTTGACCATGTTTCTGCCTTCATTTTTGGCCTTATACATGTATTGATCCGCCACGTTGATCAACTCTTCATCTGCACCCGCTTCATAGGCTGTCTCGTGGTTCAATTCCGTAACCCCGAAAGAAGCTGTAATAGATATAGTCTGTTCCATTATTCCAATTACCATAGCTTCTACTTTTTTGCGGAGTCTCTCTGCAAGAAAGTAGGCCCCATGAATATCTGTTTCAGGAAGTATAATTAGAAACTCTTCACCTCCATATCTCCCGATCCAGTCCAGATTCATTCGGATCGAATCCGAAAGTATACGGACAAATTCTTTAAGAACCTGATCGCCTGCGCTATGACCAAAAGTATCATTGATTCTTTTAAAATGATCGATATCACAAAAAATAAGAGACATAGGTCTATTATATCTAATGGCTCTCTTTAATTCCTGGGGAAGGTGTTGGGAAATGAATGCGCGGTTATAGCTTCCGGTCAGTGAATCTTTTATGGACAATTTCCTTATCTCTTCATTGGCCTTTTTTAAGGATTCCTCCAGCCTCAGAAAGCGTATACCTGTGTTCAGACGCGCAATTAGTTCAGCAGGATTATACGGCTTGGTTATATAATCATCGGCCCCGGCCTCAAGACCTGCCACAACCTTTTGCTTATCATTGTTGGCGGTAACAAGAATAATATAAACATAACTTTGACGATCCCCCGCTCTAATTGCCTTGCATAGTTCCAGGCCGTTCATTTCAGGCATCATCCAGTCTGTAACAATGATCGGGTAAAATTTATTGTTAAATTTTTCCATGGCAATGCGGCCGTTTTCAGCAAGTATTACTTTATGGCCTTCCCGAACAAGAATTTTTTCAAGCATTTTTCCGGAAACAGGATTATCTTCGGCTATAAGAATAGGAAAATTTTGATACAAATATATCTCCGCTTTTTATCGATAATATTCCGATAGGGCTTATTTAAAGTATAAATCAGTAAACACTGGCATTCTTTTATCTATCGGCATTTTAGGAAAAAACTTTAAAAAATTTATTGCAATTTATATGCCGCCTAAAAAACAGAATAATTGGATTGATTCATTCCCGTTTTATTGTTAAAAATTTCATGATGATAAAAATCCGCAATGGTTAATTTATGTCACAATGAGGTGAAATATGAAAAAAAGAAAACTTGGCCGGGGTGTAGCCGTAATAGGGGCCGGAATGACAAAGTTCGGCATGTACAAAAACAAAGACTCAAAAGATCTTTTTGCCGAAGCTTTTAATGAAACAATTGCATCTGTGGACAAAGGTTTCGATCCCAATGAAATAGAGGCGCTCTATTTGGGAAATTTCTCCAATGATTTTTTTGTGCACCAGTCACACTGGGCGCCGCTAATCTCGGATCTGATCGGCCTATCTCCGAAACCTGCCACCCGAACCGAAGGAGCATGCGCATCAAGCGCACTTGCATTCAGAGAAGGCGTTTTTGCAATAGCTTCAGGATTCTATGATATTGTGCTGGTCGGCGGAGTTGAAGAAATGTCAAAGACTTCTACTGAAGAGGTTGCCGAAGGTCTGGCCCTGGCGACAGTTCCATATGAAGGGAGGGTCGGTTTTACTTTCCCCGGAGTTTTTGGCGTTATAGCAACGGCCTATTTTGCAAAATATGGCGCCTCCCATAGAGATCTTATGAATGTAACTATTAAAAGCCACAATAATGCGCCTCTTAATCCAAAGGCCCAGATACCGTTTACAATCCGGGAGATGATGAATACAAAAATTGAACGCGCCAAAGGAAAAGGAAGGCCCGCGCCTCAATGGAAGGATGAGATAGAGTTCCTGTCCGATCTTTCTGCAAATCCTCCGGTTGCGTGGCCGATGCATCTTTATGACTGCTGCCCTATAAGCGACGGCGCAAGTTGTATGATCCTCGCCGCCGAAGAGATTGCAGGAAACTTTACCGACAAGCCCCTTAATGTAATCGGTATCGGCCAGGGAAGTGGAAGAGGTTTTCATTCCGCGAAGTCGCTGACATCATTCGAGGCTACTCAAAATGCCGCTAAAGAGGCTTACGGCATGTCCGGGATTAAACCTGAAGATATTCAATTTTCCGAAGTGCACGACTGTTTCTCCATCGCGGAAATTATTCATACCGAGGACCTCGGCTTTTTCAAAAAAGGGGAAGGCTACAAAGCTGTACGGGATGGCTTGACAAGATTGGATGGCCCCATGCCGGTCAACACTTCCGGAGGTCTGAAGAGCAAGGGGCATCCGGTTGGAGCTACAGGTACATCTCAACTCGTCGAAGTTTGGAAACAATTAAGAAATGAGGCTGGAGAAAGACAGGTCAAGAAAAAAAATCTGCGGATCGGAGCGGCTCATAATTTGGGAGGCACCGGAGGCACCTGCACATTCACTATTCTGGAAAGGAGATAGATAATGGAAAAAAAAATCTTCAGCGATATAGAATATAACGAATATCTTAATAAAAAAAAACTGATGGGATCAAAATGCAAAAAATGCGGCTCTCTCTTTACTCCCCCACGGCCAATCTGCATCGACTGCTACGGCACTGATATGGAGTGGATAGAAATGAAAGGCACCGGTAAACTGGCTGCCTTTACATGCATTTCAATCGGACCTCCTTTTATGATAAAAGAAGGTTTTGACAGAAAACACCCTTATTGTGTCGGCGTGGTCGAACTGGATGAAGGAACAAAGGTTGACGCCCGGATTGAGGGGATTGACCCGGGCAAGCCGGAAACCATTAAAGTGGGAATGCCTCTTGCCGTTAAGTATCTGCACAGGGAAAAAAAAGGAGAAAAGCTTACATATCTGGCATTTGAACCGGCGTAGGGGCAGAATCCATTTCTGCCCTTTTAGGGGCAATCCCTTGTGGTTGCCCCCGTTTTGGGCCGGTGTAGGGGCAAATCCCTTTCTGCCCTTGTTGTATTTTTGGCGGGGATGATGGGGCGGATATGGAATCCGCCCCTACAATCCGTATTTCTCTATCTTCCTGTATACTGTTGTAGCATTTACTCCAAGAAGCTTGGCAGCCTCTGTACGGTTGCCGCCGGTAATATTCAATATATGCCCTATATGTTTTTTTTCCAGTTCGGCAAGAGTAAGCACTTCATCGTTAACCAGTTTCAAAGGTTTCATATCAGATGCCAGGATGCCGACTGAAGATAGAGTTAATGCATCACTTTTTTCAAGCAGCACCGCTCCCGCTATAATATTTTCAAGTTCCCTGACATTTCCTGGAAAGTTGTATTCAATCAAAGATTCCGCCAGATCTTTGGCAATTGAATCGATCTTCTTATTATTTTTTTCCGCATAAATCTTGAGAAAATGTTGAGCTAAAGGAATGATATCTTTTTTTCTTTCCTTTAAATGAGGAATTGTTATATTGTACATGTTAAGTCGGTAGAAGAGATCTGCACGAAAATTACCCTTTTTGATTTCTTTATCTATATCCCTGTTGGTGGCGGATAATATACGCACATCCACATTTCTTACTTTAGTGCTTCCCAAACGGTATAACTCCTGTTCCTCAATTACCCTGAGGAGTTTTCCCTGAAGAGAGAGATCGAGTTCGGCAATTTCATCCAGAAAAAGTGTTCCGCAGTCCGCCTGTTCAAAAAATCCTTTTTTTTCAACCACAGCATCTGTATAAGCGCCTTTGGCATGGCCGAAGAATTCATCTTCAAAAAGTGCTTTACTAAAGGCCGCCATATTGACGGCCAAAAAAGGGGCATGCGTGCGATTGCTCAATTTATGAATTACACGAGCCACCATCTCCTTGCCTGTTCCGGATTCACCTGTAATCACAACGCTGTAATCCGTGGCGGCAACTGCCTCTACCTGGCGGAAGACAAGGGCCATAGCCTCATCTTCAGCAATAATCTCTTTAAATGCCTTTGGATTATCCAGATCCGAAAAAAGCTGTTTTCTCTCATAGAGTGACAAACCGAATCTTAGACTGTATCTTTCCATGGCACGATTAATTACTATTGCAAGCTGTTCTGCGTTAAGCGGCTTGACAAGATAATCATAAGCACCCTTTCTCATGGCCTCGACAGTGGAAGCAACATCATCCACGGCGGTAACTATTACGCACGCAGTTTTCGGAAACTCTTTTTTTATTTGCTGGAGAAGATCCATCCCGGAAAGATGTGGCATATTCAGATCGAGCAGCACAACAGGGAAACGGTGCTTACCCAGCAAATCAATAACAAGCCTGGAATCGGAGAGAAGCGCCGGTTCAGGCATCCCCAGACTGAGCGTGGTGGCTTTGATGCTTAAAAGAATGCCGGGATCGTCATCGACAACCAGTAGTTGAGGGTTATTATTAGGTATTGATTCCATATGTGACGACCTATATATAAATGTTCACATAAATAATTACAGAGCCAAACCCCCAGCTACGCTGGAGAGAATGGCAAAAGCTATGCTGAGTATTTATTAAACGCTCCTTTTGGACTAAAGGTAACAGTGCTGATTCTGTGCCCAAAATCCAAAAGGAACAAGATAATGAAAAAAACATTAGCACACACAACATGGGAGTGCAACTAGCACATAGTTTGGGCGTGCTGTTATTATGCCAATACAGTTTTCGCAAAGGTTCAAATTTCGACGATTTTAGACAAACGAATTGCAAATAATACGTGTTTCGTTACCATTTTTTGAAATATCGGACTAAATCAACAGGGTCATCTATACATAACAAGCTTTGTTCCAAATATTTAATACTTTTTGACGCAATTGCCCTGTCAGAAGAATTGCCTTGACTTGAGGTGTTAGGTAACTTATAGAAAATAATAGTTTTGCTAGAAAATAACAGTTTTGCTTTTAATAATTTTACTTTTAAGATAAGGATCCTTTTTATGAACTGGGACTGGGATAAATTGAAGGAACAGCAGCAGCGCAGTGGCGGCGGACCGCCGCAAATGGATGAGATACTCGGCAAGCTCAGGAATCTTAAATTCCCAGGGGGGCCTATTCTTATAATCGTTATTCTGGTACTTTTTCTGGCTTCTTCGACTTTCTATACTGTTGGGGTAGATGAGGTTGGCGTGGTGCAGAAATTCGGCAGATATATACGGACCAGCCAGCCGGGTCTTAATTTCAAGTTGCCGATTGGAATAGAAAAAGTTACCAAGGTCAAGGTAAAGCGCGTCTACAAAGAAGAATTCGGCTTTACCGGTGAACGGAGTAATACAAAAAACCGTTTTGCTGGCGGACGCGAGGATTTAAATGTGTCCCTGATGCTTACCGGAGATCTTAACGTGGCACTGGTGCCATGGATTGTCCAGTATCGGATTAAGGACCCGCGTGATTATCTTTTTAAAATCCGGAATCCCAGAAAACTCCTAATTGATATGTCCGAAGCGGCAATGCGGCTGGTGGTCGGTGACCGGGGTATTAACGAGGTTATCAGCAAACGCGAGGAGATTGCGATTGAGGCTCGGAAGGCACTTCAAAAAGAACTGGACATGGCTGAAACCGGCATACATATTGTTACGATAGAGATGAAAAAGACCAATGTTCCAGGGCCGGTACAGGCTTCGTTTAATGAGGTCAATCAGGCTGTACAGGAAAAGGAGAAAATGATTTATCAGGCCAAAGAGGATTATAATAAGGCCATACCGGCCGCCCGGGGCGAGGCTGAAAGAACCATAAAGGCTGCTGAAGGGTATGCTCTGGACAGGGTAAACCGCGCCAAGGGAGATGCCTCCCGATTTGAATCAATCTATAAAGAGTATGCCGTGGCAAAAGATATTACCAAAAGACGTCTATACCTTGAAACCATGAAAGATCTATTTCCCAAGCTTGGTCAAAAATATATTCTGGATGCGGATCAGAAGAATCTTCTCCCTTTACTTAATCTTGGCATAAAAAATGGTGTTAAAAATGAAAATTAAGAATATCGCAATAATTGTCTGCATTGTAGCGCTTGTTTTGGCTTTTGCCTCAGCTTATACCGTCAGTGAGATAGAGCAGGTGGTTATAACCCAGTTTGGAGAGATAAAAGGTGATACTGTTGATGATCCGGGGCTCCATTTTAAGATTCCGATTATTCAGCAAGCCAACTATTTTGCTAAAAATCTTCTTGAATGGGACGGCGACCCAGGTCAAATTCCTACCCTGGATAAAACATATATCTGGGTCGATACTTTTGCCAGGTGGAAGATTACGAATCCGGTAAAATTTTTTCAGACCGTCAATAATACCGTGAGCGCGCTTGGCCGGCTGGATGACATTATAGATCCGGCGGTGAGAAATTTCATTACTTCCTACAGATTGATAGAGACCGTTCGAACAACTAACCGCAAGCTCGATACAATGGATGAGTCGGGATTGGAAGATACGCAAAAACAACAGGGCTCCATGTTTAACATTACAACCGGCAGAGAAAAAATAACCCGGGGGATACTTAAACAAGCCAGCCCCAAGCTGGAAAAATTTGGTATTGAACTTGTGGATGTTCAGATTAAGCGAATTAATTATGTCGAACAGGTTAGAAATTCCGTTTATGAAAGGATGATCGCCGAGCGAAACCAGATAGCGGAAAAGTTTCGTTCCGAGGGAATGGGGGAGGCGCGGAAGATTTTTGGAGAAAAAGAGAGAGATTTAAAAAGGATAACATCCCAGGCATATAAGACCGCTCAGGAGATAAAGGGAAAAGCCGATGCCGGGGCTGTAAAGATATTCGCCAAGGCGTATTCTGTTGATCCGGAATTCTATTCCTTTACCAAGACCCTTGAGATCTATAATCAGGCTTTGGGTCTGAACAGCTCTATTATACTTTCAACCGATTCAGAGTTTTTCAAATATTTTAAGGGGTATGCTAAATAGAATGTAAGGGTTCAACATTAAGGGTTCAAAATGTAAATGTATTCAAAATGTAAGGGTTCAAAATTTTGAACCCCTACGATACGTAGTTAAATTATTCAGGTAGAAATCTATAGAAGGAAGCGTCTCTGCTTTACAAGGAGAGACGCTTTTTTTTAAAACAGCAGAAAGAATTCCGGAATTCATTACTTACCTTTCCTTCTCTGGTGACGTGTGCGTGCCAGAAGTTTTCTGTGTTTATGCTTACGCATCTTTTTCTTTCGTTTTTTTACGACGCTACTCAACAAATCACCTCCAATCATATTTGAAATATGGAAAACTATTTGCTATCATTATTGATTATGGTTTGTCCATGTTTTTTTCAATACTATGCTGAAAAAATTTACTTCAGAAAATATAGGTGTTGTTAATGATGCGGCTGCCATGGCTGAAGAACTGGTTAGTAATTTCTACAAAATGTCGGAAAGCCAGTGGCTCAGGCGGCGTTACGATATAAAAACTTTAATACATCTTAAGCCTGATGAGATAGTTCACGGACCTTTCGCACAGGTCATACGATTTACAGGACAACATAATAACAGATTGCTTGGATCATCAACATACGATTTTTACAAAATATGTATTCAGGATCATGCTATTATCAGCACCCTAAAAAAATTTTCAGATATTAAGCTTTTCCCGTTTTCCCTTTATATTATAATCCATGAACTGATACATATAGTACGCTTCAGTAAATTTCTCCAGAGCTTTGACGCCTCACCGGCCGAGAAGATGGCGGAAGAAACCAGGGTTCATGCAAAAACCGGTAATATTCTTGAGGGGGTGCAGGTGCCCGGCATTAATGTTGTTTTGGAGTTTTACAACAAATGGTCTGAACCTGTTGAGGAAATGCAGGAGCTTTCATAGTTATTTATATTAACAAGCCTCGACTTCAAACAAAATGAACATTTTAAAACCGGCTGTCTTGACAAGATATAAAGACTGACTATCTTTCAAATTATCAAAGGGCGTGGAAATGAAAAATTTTTAAGCCAGGAAGGAGATTTTAGAATATGCCTCTTTATGAATACGAATGTGAAAAATGTGGTGACATTGAAGAAGTTTTGCAGAAATTTTCTGATCAACCCCTGCTTAAATGCAAACATTGTTCAGGGGCTCTTCATAAACTTGTCTCACACAGCAGCTTCCATCTTAAGGGAACCGGATGGTATGTTACTGACTATGCAAATAAATCCCAGCATAATTCTTCCGGAAATGCAGTTAAGAAAAAGACGGCTTCAAAGTCTGAAAAATCTTCAGGTAAAACTTCATAAAAAACATCAGCGTTACTTGTTTATTTTTTTTCTTTACAAACATAGAAGTATGATTATTTTTTTTGAAAGATATTTCTATGGACGGAAAAATTTATATCATTATCATCTGTGATCTTTTTTGTATTCCGGATGCGGATGCAGAGAATTTATGCGGGAAATAGATTTTTAAATAATAAAATTTAATATTAAGAGGAGATTTTGCACAATGAAGCTACGGCCATTAAATGATCGAATTTTAGTAAAACGTGTTGAAGAAAAAGCCACGACCAAGGGCGGAATTATTATCCCCGATTCTGCCAAGGAAAAACCTGCCGAAGGCAAGGTGATTTCTGTTGGTAACGGAAAAATGAACGAAGACGGAAAAAGGATGCCTGTTGAAATTCAAGAGGGGGACAGAATTTTATTCGGAAAATATAGCGGAACTGAAGTAAAAATAGACGGTGAAGAGCATCTGATCATGCGTGAAGATGATGTGCTTGGAATAATCGAATAACAATAAATTAATTAAAATATATCGTGGAGGATCGAACAAGATGGCTAAAGAGATCAAATATGATGTTAAAGCC
>JAERRQ010000027.1 GCA_016735355.1 Desulfobacterales bacterium
GAGGTAATTACCTTCAGGATCCTTGATTAGATAATCGCAGGCTCCTGACTTCATAGCCTCTACAGCAACTTCCTCGGTACCGGTACCGGTCATGACAATAATCGGAAGGTCATTGAATAGATCAAATAGTTCAAACGATGTCCCGTCTCCAAGCATATAATCTGCAATAATGAGATCAAAACTGACTGATTTTAAAATCTTTTTGGTCTCAGCAAGGGACCCGACAATAGTGTAATCATAAGGCAGTTTCCTGCTTTTGGCGAACCTCTTAAAAGCCATCTGGTCGACCTTGTCATCCTCTACAAGAAGAAGACGGATTTTTCTATCATTCATGATTTTTTCCTGCATTTGATTAATCCGGCAACTCACTCAATGTCCAGTACAGGTCGATTGTTTTTACAACCTCAACAAATTTAAGGTAACCGACAGGCTTGATCATATACCCTGTAACCCCTAAATTGAAGCTGTCAACCTTATCCTGGTCTTCTTGGGATGTGGTTAGAACAACGACGGGAATTTTTTTAATGCTGTCGTCTTTTTTGGCTATTTTCAGAAATTCGATACCATTCATCTTCGGCATATTTAAATCAAGTAAAATGATGCCCGGCTTTTCGTTTTCAGAATTTTTCAGAAACTTCAATGCCGCTTCGCCATCATTCACAATATTCAGCCTGTTGGTAATTTTGATTTCTTTCAATGCCCGTTTAACAGTCATGGCATCGACCTGGTCGTCTTCAACCAAAAGAATGGGTTTAGAGCTTCGCATCTTTTTCTCCTTTTTTGGAAGTCCCCTTAGGCAGCGTAAAAAAGAATGTGGCCCCACGGCCTGCTTCCGACTCCACCCAGACGGAGCCGCCATACAGCGCAATAATTTTTTTAACCAGAGTCAGGCCTATGCCGGTACTTTCGTGTTCATCGCGGGGCGTCAACGTCTGGAATATCCGGAAGACTTTATCATGATATCTTTTGTCGATTCCAGGTCCGTTATCGGAAACGTTGAATTTCCAGTATGCGCCCTCGTCCCCACAGCCCACCTTGATAATACCCTTATCCTTATCCATAAATTTTATGGCATTGCCGATAAGGTTTTGAAAGACCTGTTCCATGCGTATGGAATCCCTCAAGATCACGGGCAGTTTGTTTTCAAGGGTTATCCGGACATTATCCGGTGGCGCAATGTTGTCTACAACCTCATTGACAAGAAGATTCAGATCAAGGCGTTCTTTTTTTTCCCTGATTCGACCGACGCGTGAGTAACGCAGGATACCATCGATAAGGCCGTCCATGCGCTTGACTCTTTTTATGATCAGATCCATCTGCATTTTACCGTCATCGTCGAATGCCCCGGAATAGTCCTCTGAAATCCAGTGGGTGAGCTGGCTGATGGCTCGCAGGGGCGCTTTCAGATCATGAGATACAATATGGGCAAATTCTTTCAGCTCTTTGTTTGCAGCGGCATATTCAATATTTATTTTCTGTAGCGCTTCTGTCCGTTTCTCCACCAGTTTTTCCAGTTGTTCCTCGCTTTCGCGTAGCGCCTCGTTCTTGACCAAAATTTCATTTGTCTTTTTCTTTACTTGTATTCTCGATGCAGTTATAACAAGAATAAAAAAGAAAAATAGGGCCATGATACTTTTTAATATAGTAGCAAGCCAGACGGGAAATACTTCAACCGTCTTTTCAGCGATTTCCGCTTCAAAGTATTTTTCCAGCAACCGGTAATAGACTGAATGTTCGTCCTGTTTAAATTTTTTTATATGATAATTTATTCTTTCGACAAGGTATGTGGTTAATTCGGCATCTTTTGGAAAAGCAAATTTTACATTAATGGGTTGAAAAATAACGGGTGTTTTTTTAACTTTAAAATATTTCGCGTTTTTATTCCCGAAGTTCCTGTTTGTTATCCCGGCATCTGTCCTGTTTTCTTCAACCGCCTTAAATACTTCCTTGTAAGTATCCAGTTCCAGGAAAGTACAATTTAAATTAAACCCGAGGGCGATTTTTCTTAATCCACCGACTCCTTCAAGATTGACGCTGCCTCTAAGGGCGGCGATCTTTTTGTTTTTCAGGTCGGTTATAGATTGTATTCCCGTGTTTTTTTTATTAACATATACCCTTGTCCAGCTCATAAGAACAGGAGCTTCAGAGAAAGCATAGAGTCTATTACGCTTTTCTGTAAATGCCACATCCGGCATTATAGCTATCTCTTTATTTATTAAATGGTCGAGCCCATCACTCCATGTTCCCCAGGTATATTCTATTTTCCAATTCTCTGTTTCAGCTATATGTTTTATGAGATCAGGCCAGAATCCGGAGACCTTGCCGTTAGCATTCATAAAAATTTTAGGATGATTTGCATAAGCGCCGACCCTTATCGATAACGGTTCCTGCCCGTTGGAAATAGCGGGGAAAACAGTAGTCGTAATTAAGATAAAGACAAAGATA
>JAERRQ010000274.1 GCA_016735355.1 Desulfobacterales bacterium
TCCGGCAATGAGATGCCGGCAGAACCTGAAGAAGTGCTGGAAGCTGAAAATGAAGGCGTTAAAATTCATTTTCTTGCAGCGCCTGTTCATATCCTGACTAAAAACGACAAGGTTTCAGGCATTGAATGCATTAAAACCAAACTGACCCAGCCTGATTCAACAGGAAGAAGAAAACCTGTCCCGATTAAAGGATCAAATTTTATTATTGAGACTGATTGGGTAATTCCGGCTATCGGCCAGGAACCTGAGCTTGATTTTCTGGGTGCTGATAGCGGTATTAAAGTGTCGAAATGGAACCTGCTCGAAGTAAATAAAGAGACACTGCAAACCAGCATACCCGGAATTTTTGCAGGAGGAGATGTAGTTACAGGTCCGACAACAGTTATAGAAGCAGTTGAGGCCGGGAAACGCTCGGCAAAATATATTGCCCGGTATTTGCGGGGTGAAAAGCTGCCTGAAAAGTGGATAGATGAGTCTCCGATTGCCAAAAACCGGACACAGATACCGGACAATGAACCTCTCCGGGACCGGCTTGAGATACCGGTCCTCAGTATGGATGAAAGATTATCCGGCCATGATGAAGTAAATCTCCGCGCAGATGAAAAGGACGCTCGGGCTGAAGCAGCACGCTGTCTTGACTGCGGGGGCTGTTGTGAATGTTATCAGTGCGTTGATGCCTGCAAGGCTAATGCAGTCACATTAGAGACACACGCCTGGCAAACAGAACATCCTGTAATTAATGTGGGCGCGCTGATATTGGCCCCGGGTTTTAAAAGTTATGATCCGAAAAATCTTGAAAACTACGGTTATAAAAATATTCCTGATGTTATTACCAGCCTGGAGTTTGAAAGGATTTTAAGCGCTTCCGGTCCCTTTGAAGGACATATAGAATGTCTTTCGGACAAATCGTCCCCGCGAAAAATTGCCTGGCTCCAGTGTGTGGGATCGCGTGATATGCATAAAGGCAGCCATGGATACTGCTCGGGTGTTTGCTGTATGTATGCCATAAAACAGGCTATAATAGCCAAAGAACATGATCCCGGCCTTGACTGCTCTATTTTTTACATGGATATGCGCACACACGGAAAAGGTTTTGAAAGCTGCTATAATGAAGCAAAAGATAAACATGGCATCAGATTTATCAGGTGCAGGGTGCATTCCGTTTTCTCTCAAACCGGTGAAAGAAAAGGGCGGATTATCGATTATTTTGATGAACAGACAGGTAAAACAATCAGAGAAGTATATGATATTGTTGTGCTGTCAGTGGGCATGGAGATAGATAATGAAGTAAAAGCCCTTGCAAAAAAAATAGGAGTAAAACTTACTCACGGCGGCTTTTGCGAAACCGGTTCATTTAACCCTGTATCCGCATCAAGAGATGGAATTTATGTGTGCGGCGCTTTTCAGGGCCCAAAGGATATTCCCCAGTCGGTTATTGAAGCAGGTTCAGCAGCTCTTTGCGCCGGTTCGGCGCTTATTGAAGCCAGAAACAGTCTCACCAAGGCTTTAACCATGCCTCCTGAAATTGACGTTTCCGGTGAAAGACCAAGAATAGGTGTCTTTATATGTCAATGCGGAACAAATATCGGAGGCGTTGTAGATGTGCCCGCTGTGCGTGATTTTGCGAGAGGGCTTCCCTTTGTTGAGGTCTCTGATGATAATCTTTATACCTGTTCACAGGATACGCAGGATGCCATTGTTAACATTATCAAAGAGCAAAACCTGAATCGTGTAGTTGTGGCAGCCTGCACACCGCGCACCCACGACCCGCTTTTTCAGGAGACTCTGATGAATGCCGGTTTAAATAAATATCTTTTTGAAATGGTCAACATACGCAATCATGATTCCTGGGTGCATAAAAATTATCCTGAAATGGCCACGAAAAAGGCAAAAGATCTTGTAAAAATGGCAGTCGCCAAAGTGGCTTTGTTTGAACCTCTCAGGGAAGCGCAGCTTGAGGTGGATCAAAATGCGCTTGTTATAGGCGGAGGCATTTCGGGAATGGCTGCGGCAAAGGCGCTTGCGGATCAGGGGTATAAGGTGAGTCTTATTGAAAGGAATGTAAAACTCGGAGGCAGCGCAAATAATTTGTATTTAACCTCAAAGGGAGAATCTATCCAGGAAGGTCTTGCCCGCATGGTAAAATCCGTGCGGGATCATGATAATATCACCACATATCTAAACTCTGAGCTTGAAAGGGTTGACGGTTTTGTAGGCAATTTTGACTCTGTTGTAAAAACCGGCGGAAAATCGACAACCATTCATCACGGCATCACGATTATTGCTTCAGGGGCCCATGAATATAAACCTGACGAATATCTGTACGGCAAGGATCCGAGGATATTGACCGGCATGGAACTCGATAAAAGGTTTATTAATAACGAACCGTCTCTGAAAGAGATTAAAACAGCCGTGTTTATCCAGTGCGTTGGGTCGCGTGAACCTGACAGGCAGTATTGCTCAAGGATTTGTTGTACTCATTCTATTGTTTCAGCCCTGCATTTAAAGGCGCTTAACCCTGAAATGAAAGTCTTTGTTCTCTACAGGGACATCAGAACATATGGAGAGCGTGAGCAGCTTTACACGAAAGCACGCGAAAAAGGCGTGATTTTTATAAGGTTCGAACTTGATAATAAACCAAAGGTGACAGCCTGTGATCATGGCCTTGAGATCGAAGTGATTGATCATGTGTTAAATATGCCGATATCAATTACAGCCGATATTTTAAATCTGGCAGCAGCGGTTGTGCCATACAAAGACGAAAAGCTTGCGCAGTTTTTCAAGATTCCAGTCAATGATGAAGGATTTTTTGCAGAAGCGCATGTAAAACTTGCTCCGTCTGATTTTGCAGTTGACGGTGTTTTCCTGTGCGGCCTGGCGCATTATCCGAAACCGATAGACGAGGCAATTGCCCAGGCCCAGGCCGCAGCATCCAGCGCCACAAGGCTGCTTGCCCAAAAAACCATAAATACCATAGGAACTGTTGCTTCTGTGGATCCCTCTTTTTGCAGCAGTTGCGGTGTTTGCGTAGCTGTTTGCCCTTATAATGCGCCTTTTATCAGGACAGAAGGGGCAAATGCAGGAAAAGCCGAAATCAATCCTGTTTTATGCAAGGGATGCGGCGCATGTGCGGCATCCTGCAGGTCAGGGGCGCTTCATCTTAAAGGTTTTGAAGAATCACAAATAATGGCAATGATTGCCGCTGCGTAGGCACGGTTGTCCTTGAACGTATATTCAATATCAATATTTTTTTTCAGGAGGTTAAAATGCTTAAAGTAACTGCAACAGCACAAAAAGAGTTTGATACTGAGTTTAAAGGGAAAGAGGTTAAACCGGTCAGGATTTTTTTAGCAAACCAGGGATGTGGAGGGCCTTCAATAGGGCTGGCAGCAGATGAATTAAAAGAGAATGATATTTGTTATGAGATAGGAAGCGTTAAGTATCTTGTAAATAAAAAGCTTATGTCAGATGCCAGGCCGATTGAGATAGATTATAAAGAAGGAGGCTTTGTAATCACGTCAAACCTGGATTTGGGCGGAGGTTGCTCAGCCTGCGGCACTAGGGGTTCTTGCTGTAATTGATATGAAGGATTTAGACTACAAAGAAAATGCCCGCATCGGTGTTTATGTATGCCATTGCGGTTTGAATATTGCGCAAACCGTAAACTGCAGCGAGGTGGCTCTATACGCTTCAAATCTTGATAATGTTACTGTTTCAAAAGATTTAATCTATGTCTGTTCCGAACAGGGTCAGCAGCAAATCAAAGATGATATACTTGAAAACGGATTAAACCGGATAGTTATTGCTTCCTGTTCTCCAAGGCTTCATGAACTTACCTTCCGTCAAATGTTAAAGGAAGCGGGCTTGAATCCGTATCTTCTGGAAATGGCCAATCTCCGCGAGCAATGCAGTTGGGTTCACATGAATGAGCCTGACGCTGCAACAGGAAAAGCAATAGATCTGGTTAAAATGTCGGTGGCGCGGGCGCGGCTCATATGGCCTTTGGAAGAAGAGAGTATTCCGGTTACAAAACGGACACTGGTTATCGGAGGAGGGGTGGCCGGCATACAAACAGCCATGGATCTGGCAAACGCCGGTATAAGTGTGGTTTTAGTGGAAAAAGAACCTTCCATAGGCGGCATCATGGCGCAACTGGACAAAACCTTCCCCACCATGGACTGTTCCATCTGCATACTCGGCCCTAAAATGTCTGATGTAAACAGGCATCCGTTGATCAAGCTTTACACAATGAGCGAAGTGGTTGAAGTTAATGGTTATGTAGGTAATTTTGAGGTAAAAATTCTGAAAAAAGCCCGTTATGTGGATGAAAACAAATGCACTGCCTGCGGAGAATGCGCCAAAGTTTGTCCTGT
>JAERRQ010000243.1 GCA_016735355.1 Desulfobacterales bacterium
TACATTTTCGTAACGCAGTTAGACAGGATGGATCGACGCTTAAAATGTAAAGTTATTTTTGGGCGAGTCCTAAGGGTTTAATCCGGTAACCGTTCACGGTATATTTACCGCAGAGAACTCAGAGAGCGCAGAGAAGCTGCTTAATAATGAAAAAAAATAATTCACAATTTACAACTCATAATTCATCATTAAAAATAAGAAATAGTACGGCAGAGTTTTTGATTTTTACATCACAGGCAAATGAAGACGGTATAGAAGTAAGAGTTGAAGATGAAAATGTATGGCTTACTCAAAAACTTATTGCAAAATTGTTTGATGTTGTAAAATCAAATATTAGTGAACATCTAAAAGCTATTTTTGATAGCAGTGAGTTGTCAAAAAAAGCAACTGTTCGGAAATTCCGAACAGTTCAAATTGAAGGAAAAAGAGAAGTCGCAAGAGAAATTGAGCACTACAATTTAGAGGCAATAATAGCCCTCGGTTACAGAATAAACTCTGAAAGAGCAACCAATTTTAGAAGATGGGCAACAAGAGTATTAAAAGAATTTGCAATTCGTGGATATGTACTTGATGATGTCAGACTTAAAAACGGAGCATATTTAAGCAAACAATATTTTAAAGATTTAATTCTTGAAATCAGGGATATCCGTGAAAGTGAAAGAAATTTTTATCAACAAATAACAGACATTTATGCCACTGCAATGGATTATGATTTGAAAAGCCCAACCACAAAAAATTTTTTTGCAAACGTTCAAAACAGGTTACATTATGCAGTTCATGGACATACCGCTGCTGAACTTATTATGGACAGAGCAAATCATAAGAAAGATTATATGGGCTTAACAACCTGAAAAAAAGCTCCGAATGGAAAAATTATTAAATCTGATATGGTGATTGCTAAAAATTATTTGAGTGAAAAAGAAATCAAATCATTAAACCTTATTGTTACAATGTACTTGGATTATGCCGAAGATCAGGCAGAAAACGGCATCCCAATGACAATGAAAGACTGGGCGACAAAATTAAATGCCTTTTTACGGTTTAACAATAAAGAGTTGTTAGAAAATTTTGGAAAAATAACTGCTGCAATTGCAAAAACCTTTGCAGAGAGTGAATTTGAAAAATACCGTCCCATTCAAGACAAACTTTTTGAAAGTGATTTTGACAGAGAGGTAAAGAAGTTGGTAGAGGGTAAAAAATGAACAGCTTTGCCGAAAATTACTCAGAAATAATCATTTATACAGCCCCTGATGGCACAACAAAACTCCAGGTTCAATTGGAAGATGAAACTGTCTGGCTGACACAAGAGCAGATGGCAATGTTGTTCGGAAAAGCAAAGTCCACTATTAACGAGCATATAAAAAATATTTATGCAGAAGAAGAGCTTGAAGAAAGCCAGACTCTAAAGAAATTCGGAATTTCCGAATTTCAGCAAAAAGCCCCTAATTATTACAACCTCGATGTTATAATTTCAGTTGGTTATCGTGTAAAATCACCTCAAGGTACAAAATTCCGGCAGTGGGCGACTAAACGGATTCATGAATACATTGTAAAAGGCTTTACAATGGATGATGACCGTTTGAAGCAGGAAGGAGCAAGATCAAGATATTTTGAAGAACTTCTTCAAAGAATCCGGGATATCAGAAGCAGTGAAAGAAATTTTTACCAGAAAGTAACCGATATTTATGCAACCAGTATTGATTATAAAAATGATGACTCTCTAACCAAAGAATTCTTTGCAACCGTCCAAAATAAAATGCACTATGCCATCCACGGCCAAACAGCCGCAGAGATGATAACCCGCAGAGTTAACGCAGAAAAACCATTTTTGGGACTTACCAATTTTCAAGGCAAATATATAACCACAAGAGATATTACTATTGCAAAAAATTATTTGTCAGAAGATGAACTAAAGCAGCTCAATCTTATAGTCTCCATGTATCTTGATTTTGCAGAACTCCAGGCAACAAACGGCAGATTAATGAAAATGTACGACTGGATTCAAAAACTTGATGATTTTCTAAGAATCAGTGAAAAAGAGCTTCTAACAAATGCAGGAAAAGTCAGCCATAAAAAAGCTGTTGAAAAAGCAAAATTTGAATATGAAAAATACAGAAAAGCAGAGGATAAAAAACATATCTCTGATTTTGACCGTGAAATGAAAAGACTATTGAAAGATGATAAAAACACAGGGGACGCATAAAAGCCGCGCCCTTAATTTTTAACATTATGCAATTCAAAGGGAAATGATATAGTGGACATTAGTGTTTTTCTTAGTCACAACCATCAAAACAAGCCATTTGTAAGAAAGCTGGCCAGAGACTTAGAGAACCAAGGCGTTAGATATTGGCTTGATGAAGCAGAAATGAAGGTTGGCGACTCTTTGATTCAAAAAATAAGAGAAGGAATTGATGCAGTAGATTTTTTTGCGGTGGTTCTTTCGCCAAACTCAGTAAACGCTCCATGGGTGGCTAACGAACTTGATGTAGCAATGCATCATCAGATAAATGGAAAAAGCATAAAAGTATTGCCAATTATGTTACGCGATTGTGCGTTGCCGGGTTTTTTGATAGGAAAGGTTTATGCTGATTTTAGAAATGAAAATGAATATAGAGAATCGTTTCGAAAATTAATAAATAGCATGGGGCTTGTATTCAATGCCAGTGCCATGGATTCTGTAGAAAGTGGCAATAACTTAGGAACAGCATTAGATAAGGCGTTTTCAAAACTCTTGCCTATTATGAGCAAACCATTTCATCGTCCTTTTCAGTATATGGGCATGACAATAGAGAAAGCAGAAAAAGCTGTGGGTAAGAAGGCAAATGATGCGGGAAACATCATCGTTGAAAATGAAGAATGCCGGATGCTTCTTGAGGCGGAAGGCAATTTCATTAGCTATGTGGAGGTTGATATCAAAAGAACAGTTCCACATTACCAAAACCAGGAGTTTGATTCTGAGCCAGTGTTGGGTGTATTAAGTATTGGGTTATCCGAACTTGAATTGGCAAGAAAGCAAACGCACTACCACACATATTATGATCATCGTAAAAAGCTAAAATTAAGTGTTTCATGTATGTATGATGGTGCTCCATTAACAGTCGCATTTAGTTCAAAATATTATGGTATGTAGCGCATACACTTGCACAACAATGGGCTCCAAGCATTATGTGTTCTATTTGTGACATTAAAAGCAGCAATATACAAATAGAGAAATTATGAATGACACTAAATCCCCTTTTTTAATTAAGATGGGAATTAAATATTTAGGCTAATCCAAAATGATACCAGGCGGAATAGCAGATAAACTCGGGAACCGATATGAAGCGAAGTGGCTTGTCCGATCCTTAATAGACGTAATTGCTGGCAAAAAGTCTGAATGGTTGAAATTCGAAGGTGTTGAAACAGAATATCAAGGTTTCGAATTTGCGATTGCTCGTGGAAATATTACAGAATGGCACCAAACCAAGGTTAATGCTCCAAAAGGAAACTGGACAATAAATGCTCTCAAGAAAGAGGGCGTATTAAAAGCGTTTGCTAATCGGTTATCGGCAGATGAAAATGCGCACTGCTTTTTCGTTTCTCAAGACAATGCCAAAGACTTCAGAACTCTTACGGAAAAAGCGCTGACATCAAACTCACATGAACAATATGCGGAAATACTTTCTGGGGATCAAAGTGACTCCTTTCAGCAATTAAAAACGGAATGGCAGAAGCCCGAGAAAGTGTTATTCGATTGGCTTAAGCGAAGCCATGTTGAAATTATTCCAGAAAGAGAATTAGACTCATTTATCGAATCTCACGGTGATTTATACTTCCAAAGTGGCGGGGAAGCTGCTTTTCCTAATCTTCGAGATATCCTTGAAGATAATTTTAATAAAACCCTTACAACAGAATCTGCACGAAATGCTATAAAATCACAAGGAGCGCTGAAGTATAAAGAATGGGCGTTTGACCCTACTATTCAACAGCGGTTGAAAGACGAAACCGAAGCATATCTTCAAACATATACACCTTTTGGCGCAGACGGAGAGACGATTCTCAGGAGTCAATCAGGTGCTCTTGTCGATGAAATACTCAAATTTGATGGTTCGGAATTGGTATTCTTGACAGGTGTTGCCGGCTCTGGAAAATCGGGAATTGTACGTGGTGCAATCGGGAAACTCCGTGAAATCAACGTTCCTCATTTAGCATTTAGGGTTGATTGGCATTTATCATGCAGTACCAGGGAGGAGCTGGGAAAAAAACTGACAGGCAGAGAAGAAAGTCCAGTCAGCACTCTGAAGGGGACATTCCCAACCACACCTTCCATTCTGTTTATTGATCAAGTTGATGCTGTCAGCGAGGTATCCGGTCGTGATGGACAGGTTAAAGAAGTTATATTTAGGTTGATCACCGATGCGCACAATTTCGGAGGTGTTAGAATTGTCGTTGTGTGTCGAACATTTGATTTGAATAGTGATCCGAGGTTAAAGAGCCTGAAAGAGGCTAATCGGGCAAAAACGATTGATGTCCCCCTGCTTGATTGGAAAGCAGATGTCGAGCCGCTTCTGAAAAATAAAGGCGTTGATGTGTCTTCGTTAAATGAACCACAACGCCAATTACTTCGTTTACCTATTAACCTTGCGGTTTTTTTGGAAATTGATGATCCGGAATTTTCATTTCATTCCCTGTCAAATTTGCACGAAAAATTGATCGAAAAAAAACAGCGCACAATAACAAAAGAACGTAAACCGCTTTGGTCACTGCTCCTGCCATTAACTGCCATGTGTAATTGGATGAGCGAGCGGCAACAATTGAGTGCGCCAGTTTTGATTCTGGATGCCTTTCCAAACGCTATTGATATTTTAACATCGGAAGGACTGATCATATCATCTCGTGGTCAAGTAAATTTCTTCCATGAGAGCTTCTTTGATCATATTTATGCAAGAGCATTTGTAAAACAAGGCCAGAGCCTATTTGACCTGTTTACGGCAACAGAGCAGCATCTTTTTCGGCGGACGCAAGCACGGCAGATCCTTGAAGCTCTGAGACAAAATGATTTTCAGCGCTATCTCATCGAACTTTCGTTGGTTCTTTCAAGTAACGATATTCGCTTTCATATTAAGATCGCCATCTGCCAATGGTTAAATTCTATCGAAAAACCTAATGAACAAGAATTTAAAATAATTTCTCAATTTGATGAGCAGAACGGAAAGTTCCATCAGCTCTTTCGTAGTGCGGTTTTGTCCACCCATGCATGGTTTGATTTGCTGAATGAAAAAAATTGGATTCGAAAGCAAATAGATAGTGACGACAAAGAGCACGCTGAAACTGTGTTGTGGTGGCTTTCCAATATTGCAGGGAAGCGGCCAGCGGAAGTAGCCAGTCTATTGCGTTCTTGGTGGGGTGGGAATACGGAACATGCAGAGCGACTTCTGAATTGGTTTGGTTTTGTGAGGCGTGCCAAACCTGATGATGATCTTCTCCAATTATGTGAAGATGTAATCAATTCGTATCCCAACAACTTGTTCCAGGATCAGGGGCGTGATGGCATTATGATGCTGCTACACACATGGGGAGAAAAATCCCCCGAGCGTTGTGGGCGCATTCTTCATTCGCTTTTCGAAGCCTGGTTTGAACTTAATCCCGGGCATAATCCGTTTGAACGCGACGAGCTTAAGGTGATTGACACCCACTCCCTTGCCGAGCTTGCAAAAAAAGCACCGCAAGTATTTCTGCATGGAACGACTGATGCGATAGCCCGTTTAATCAAGATGGTGGTTGCGGAAGGTAACACAGGCGGCAACTGGTACAATTTTAATCATAGAACTTACACAGGGCATCGTTTTGGGTTTGATGAATTTTTGGGAATGTACAGGTCAGCTCTCAAGAAGGTTATTCAAGAAGCTCCAGAAATTGCGATCAACTATCTTGACAAACTGGATCCCCATAAGCATCAATGTCTAATGCATCTGCATCTGGAGGCAATTCAAGCCAACCCAACTTATTTTGGGAATCAATTACCTGCGCTTGTTACCAACGAAATGATTTTTGATGCCGGTTGGTATGGAGCTGATTGGTTGTCGTTTGCCCATGCTTGCCATGAAGCATTCCCGCACTTGAGTTCTGAAAAGAAGAAGGTTCTTGAACAGGCGATTCTCGACTACACTCCGGAAATTGATCTTGCTATTCGCGTTCTTAATGAAATCAATCAGAAGGACGAAACAGAACCCTTTTGGACAACAAAGAGTGTCATGTACGAGCTTAATCGCTCAGGATACGAACAATGGTGCATTCTCGAAACAATAGGTGAAAAGTTGCTCAGTTCGATTGCTCTATCACGATTGCATCAACTTCGCCGGAAATTTTCAAAAACAAAAATTGCGAAGCCAGATCACATGGAGGTGTATAGTGTTGGTTCGCCTATCAAGCAAGCACAATGTGACAGGATGAAAGACCATCATTGGTTGTCTGCAATTAAACGCTATGACAGCGATGAAGATAGACGTCGAGGTCGCAATTTTATTGATGGCGGAGCTATAGAGCTTGCTACAGAACTACAGGAGGCGACCAAAAAAGACCCTGCACGGTTCTCGGATTTAAGTCTGAAAATCCCTGACACCGCTCATCACTCATACATTGAACATATTTTATGGGGTTTGGCAGAAACAGAAGCCACTTCTGACGAATCGTTAGTTCAAGCTGTAAAACGTGCTCACAAACATCCAGAGAAGCCTTTTGGCAGTGATATAGCTCGATTGATAGAGAAACATCCTCATATCGCTGCCGATACTGAAATACTGGACATACTTATATGGTATGCCTTAAACGGAGAAGCCAATGAGAGCAAAGATTCGGATGAACAGAATACAGAGCGCGAAACGATAACTATTGATTCGCTTATCCAACGAGGTGGAAGACTTCACATTCGCGGCATCAACGGTGCGCGTGGTCGGGCGTGGGAAGCATTAGGTTCTGTTCTGTGGCAAGTTTCAGAGGCAGAGAACCGAATATGGAAAACAATTGGAATAGCTCTTGAGAAAGAACTTTTGATCAGCGTGCGTTGCTGTATGATGAAACCGTTGACGCCTTTATTCAATATGAACAAAGAGCGTTTTTCTGATTCAATACGGAAGTTGATTATCCTTCCTGATGGTATTCCAAACCAATACGATGCGTTGCGTCTTTCACCACTTATTACCCATACCGGTATTCATCTTTTCCCGTATGTTTTCTATTGGTTACCAGAATTGGCTGATGAACTTGCCACAGAACTGTTAGAAAGCGGGGACGAAACAAAAGAACTAATAGGAGCATGGCTCGTATTCTGCGAAAGTTTCAGGAACGATGTATATATTGACAAAGCCGATAAGCTGGCTTCCACAAGCGTTGATCATCGAAGCCTTTTTGCTGCTGTTACGGGTGATGCAATAAATTGGGCTGAGAATAGACATCGCGTCGAAGCCCTTTTAAAAAAGTTTTTCTTCGATGAAGATGAGCAGGTTCGTACTAAAGCTGCAGATGCCTTCAGAAATGTTAAGGGGGAAGAAGTTGAATTGTACCGAGAACTCGCGGCTGTGTTTTTAAAATCACCAGCTTTCCCGGATAACGGATTCTCTGTTTTGCAAATGCTGGAAGATGCTACTTGTGACGTGATTGCTCTTGTTATTGATGCTACGCAACAAGTTATCACAGATATTATGAAGAAAAGCGATCAGCAAGGACAACGCGGTACCGATCTGTATCAGCTCCAGGATCTTCTGAAGCGCGAATACGTATCATCTGAATCGAACGCGGAGGTGAGGAAAAAAATTCTTGATTTGATCGATCTTATGCTTTCCCGTGAAATTTACGGAGTAGATAGCATCGTAACCGCCCATGATCGCTGGTAAATATATAAGGAAAGTTTATGTCAAGCAAATTACACTCAAGCTCCAAGGATATTTAATGTTTCCTTTGCTTGGAAAGCGATCCTATATGCGTTGACGTAAGGGGAATATCTTGGACAAAGAGGTCGCGTCCTCATCGAGTTTGAGTTATGCAAACGGAGCTTCAACCATGTTCGATTTTCTAAAAAACCTGGATAATGATATCAAAGATGCCCTGCTATCCCAACTGCGCAATCTATGGACACACACATCTACAGCGATTGAAGGCAACACCTTAACCCTTGGTGAAACAGCCTTTGTTCTTGAAGAAGGGCTTACTGTTTCAGGCAAGCCGCTGAAGGATCATGAAGAGGTTGTAGGTCATGCCAGGGCTATTGATCTTGTTTATGATATTATCAGAAAAAAATCCGATCTAACTGAAAATGATCTGTTTGATCTGCACAAGGCTGTTCAGACCGAACGGATTTTTGATGTTTATAAGCCTGTCGGTGCCTGGAAAGTGGAACCTAATTCCACCGTTATTATATCCGGCGATACCCAGATCATTTTTGAATACGCTGCTCCAAACGATGTGCCGGAACTTATGCAAAGCTGGCTTGCCATGTTTCAAAAAACCTGTAAAAAAAATATGGCAAACAAAGAGGCGGCATTGACCTCCTATGTGCATCTTCATGTTTCTTTTGTCAGAATTCATCCCTTTTGGGACGGCAATGGCCGGATGGCCCGTCTCATTGCCAATATTCCTGTAATCATGGCAGGTTATCCACCTATTGTTGTTCCAAGAGAACGTCGTCAGGAATATATAGAATCCCTGTCTGAATATCATCTTGCCACAGGAACCGTTATTGTCGGGAACAAATTATTGCCCGACATTGATAAGCTGGACAGGTTTAAACAGTTTTGTAATGAAGCATGGTCGGGTTCGCTAAAACTGGTGGATAATGCCTGCAAAAAGCAGCAGGATCGAAAGCAAAAAAGATGAAGGAAGGGGTCACATCTCAAATAACAAATAAAATCAGTTATGTGATCACCAAGGAGGACTCATTGGAAAAAGTGACAAATGACAAGGCTATCCAGGGAATCTACCAGCAGATCAGGGAAGTTCTCATTCAAGCCCGCAGTCGGGCATGGCAGGCAATCAATACAGAGATGGTGGTGTGCTATTGGCAGATTGGTCGGCTGATTGTCGAGGAGGAGCAACGGGGAAAAACACGAGCTGTTTATGGGAAGGGATTGATCAAAGAGCTTTCCATAAAGCTTTCGCTTGAGTTTGGCAGAGGCTTCGATAAGTCCAACCTTTGGAATATGCGTGCATTCTTTCTCTGTTTTCCAAAAATCGACGCACTGCGTCGAGAATTATCCTGGACCCATTACCGCCTGCTCCTTCGGGTAGAAAAACAGGAAGCTCGATCTTTTTACGAGTGTGAGACGGTCAATGCCCACTGGTCTACCCGAGAGCTGGAACGGCAGATCAATTCATTGCTGTTCGAACGACTGGCCCTGTCTCGTGATAAGGCAGGTGTCCTGAAGCTTGCACAAAAAGGACACGAGATACAGAATTCAGCCGATCTGGTAAAGGACCCCTATGTGCTCGAATTTACCGGCATTCAACAGGACGAACACTTTCTTGAAAAGGACCTTGAGATGGCTCTTATCAACAAGCTGCGTCAATTCCTTCTGGAACTTGGGAAAGGTTTCGCCTTTATGGCCCGTCAGCAACGTATCACCTTGGATGGACGGCATTTTTTCATTGATCTGGTTTTCTACAATCGACTGACCAGAAGTTTTGTTCTGATCGATTTAAAAATTGGAGATCTGACGCATCAGGACATTGGGCAAATGCAAATGTACGTGAACTATTATCATCGCGAACTCACAGCCAAAGATGAAAATCCACCTATCGGCATCATTTTATGTTCTGACAAGAGCGAGGCTGTTGTCCGCTATACTTTACCGGAAGACAATAAACAGATATTCGCTTCGCGCTACAAGCTCTACATGCCGACCGAGGAAGAACTGGCGGCTGAAATAATTAAGGAACGCCGAATGCTTGATCTGGAAGCACAACTTTTTGAAAAGGAGATAAAAAAATGAGCAGCCCTATTCTTCCCAATCTCAAACCCATACCGATAAAAGACCGCATATCTACTCTCTTTTTGGAAAAAGGAAATCCGGATGTGCTGGACGGGGCTTTTGTACTGGTAGATAAAAATGGTATTCGCACCCATATTCCGGTGGGAGGTATGGCCTGCTCGCCGTAGTGTAGAATAATTAAGGGGCATTGAAGGCGTAAGGGTGCGTAAAATGTATCAACTACTTGCCAAACAATAGGGGGGGTGATTGGAAACGCCGCAATTACGACCATACGAAATGGAAAAGCGGGGATATACCAAACCTGTGCCTGAATTCGGCCACCGGCTGTCTTTACGGTATTTGCGAAGCTGCTATTCTGGCGATGGATGATGGGGCGGATATGGAATCCGCCCCTACGATAGCTCCTTTCGGAGCTTTCGCCTTGCCAGGATCCCATAAGGCCATAGAGTTTTATGTGTACCCTTCCCTATTCTATTGCAAGGTGCTGTCCGGGATATATCTTGTTTCTCGGTTCCAGATTGTTTAGACGCAGGAAACGTTCCAAAGGCAGATTATGTTCTTGAGCGATAGAATAAGGGCTGTCGCCTCTTTTAACAAGATATTGCCCTAATTTTTTCTTGTCTATCGATTCGTTCTTTTTGCGCTCCGGAATCATCAATGTCTGTCCTATGTGAAGTTTGGAAGAATTGAGATTGTTTAAGGAACGGATCTCTTTTGTACTGATTCCGTATTTACCGGCAATAATCCATAAGGAGTCGCCTCTCTTTACATAGTATTTAACGGACTTGCCATATTTCTGTGTACGGTACCTTTTCCTTTTTGGAATCACTGTTCCCTTTTGCGGGATCTTAAGTACCTTGCCGGCTCTAATAACACTTTTTTTATATATATTATTTGCCCTTGCAATTCTGCCTATACTTGTATGATAGCGTTTGGCAATCGTAGACAGTGAATCTCCGGGTCTTATCCTGTGATAAACAAAAGCTTTGCGTGGTATAGATGCAATTGGTATATTATCTATCCGGGATAACAGGATTTCACTTTTACCTGCAGGAATTTTCAGGGGATATTTGTCATCCGGTAATACTTTGTAACGCAGCTCAGGATTAAGCTCTCTAAGTTTTGCTTCCGGGATGGCTATGGCTTTTGCTATACTCTTAAGATGCATTTTTTTTGATACTATAATGGTTTCAGACTTAAGAGGATTGTCTGTCTTTACAGAATCAAGCCCGTACTGTTCTTTGTTTTTAATTATGTGAAGAGTGGCAAGAAACCTGGGGACATATCTGGCAGTCTCTCTTGGAAGACGCTCATAAAGATCCCAGAAATTGTCGAGATAGTTAACATTCTGGCTTCTTATTACACGTAGAACCCTTCCTTCGCCACAATTATAAGCAGCAAGGACAGTAGCCCAATCACCGAAAATTTGATGTAATTGCTTTAAATACTGTATAGCAGCTTTGGTAGCTTTATCCGGATCCATACGTTCATCTATATAAATATTACGCTTCAAACCGAATTTATAGCCCGTAGAGGGAATAAATTGCCAAAGGCCGAGAGCCCTTGCCTTTGAAAAAGCTTTCACCTTAAACCCGCTTTCGATGAGAGGAAGCCAGGATAATTCCAGGGGCAGGCCTGCTTTTTTAAGTTCCGCAAGAATATAAGGACGATATTTCCCGGAACGTTTATAAGACTCTATAAAAAATTTTCTTTCTCTTGTTTTGGTAAAATGCTTGATTTCTTTCTGAACATGTTTATTCAAAACAATCGGAATCTCATTGTGATTCCCGTTTACAACAATATTTTGGGAAGCATAAATTTCAAGGATTCGTTTTGAAATCATGAAGCGAAGATCATCCTTTTGCTGGATAAGCTTTGGATTTTCATCGGTATCTATATTTAATATTAAAGAATAAGCCTGATCCAGGGATTCAATTGCGTCCTCAAACTCTCCTTTTTGCCAAAAATCCTGAGATACCTGGCAATAATCAAGCGCTTCATCCAGAGATCTTTGTGTATTTTCCGATATATTAATATCGGAGCCGGTTGTAAAAAACTCCTTCAAATATGATTTTGACGTGGGTTCTTTGTAATCTCCGGAGCCGGCTAATGATCTACTCTCCGGGTAAGATTGTGCCTCCAGGGAATCGGAATCGATGGATAACGATGCTGCTTTAATATTATTTTCATGGGGTATATGATTATTATATTTTAAATCAGAGCTTTTATGAAGGTTTTTGCTGCATCCACAAAAGATGACGACAATAATATTTAAAAGAATTACAAGCTGTATTTTTATCAAACCAAATCCTTTTCGTTGGTGCTATAAAGATTAGAATTACATCAAACTTGACCAATGCAATTAACAAGTAAGCAAAAATTATACCATATGAAAACTATTTTTTAATATATTTAATGGATTACCCGTTGTTCGACTACTCTAAAATCAATATCCTTGTCAAGATTTTATTACTCCAGGTTTCCTTGTTATTATTTCATTTTAAAAATTTATTTGATACGGTTTAATATTTAAGATAACAATATATGATATATGCGTAGATTATTTCCTTCCAGTTCCCTTATTGAAAAATTACAAAAAATCAGGCCAAAATTTTGAAAAATGAAAAATTTTTTTTTAATCTGACTTTAATCTTATTGACCGTAATGCTCTCATCTTGTGTTGTGTTTAAACCTGATTTAAAAAAAAACAGGCCGGGAGTTTTACCGGAAAAATTTTCCCTTTATAAAAATGGTAAATATTTTTCCGGATCATGGTGGGAAACTTTCTCGGTGCCGGAATTGAATTATCTGATCCAGGAAGCCTTATCAGACAATTTTTCTTTGAAGGAAGCCTGGGCGAGACTCGACCAGGTGAAGGCATCTGCCGTAAAGAGGGGTTCTTATTTATACCCTGACCTTAATGTTACCGCTGATTATACGCATACATATCAAAAATCGGATATTTTTTCCCACACGGAACGAACCAGCGTAGACAATTACTCTTTAGGCATTGCTTCAAGTTATGAAATAGATCTTTGGGGCCGAATACGTTCAGACCTGGAAGCTGCCAAATTAGATGCAGAAGCAGCCAGGGAGGATCTGAACTCCGCCGCCATGACCCTGGCGGCGGAAGTTACAATGCACTGGCTTAATATAATTGCTCAAAAAATGCAAAAAGACCTTTTAGAAAAACAGCTTCAAACAAATAAATTTTTTCTTGAACTTATGGAGCTAAGATACAGAAAATCCCTGGCATCTGCGCTGGATGTTTTCCAGCAAAGACAGATTTTGTATCAAATTGAAGCTGCCATACCCCTGGTAGATGCAAGAAAACAAGTCCTGTTCAATGAACTTGCACTGCTTCTGGGAAAAAGCACTTATCAATGCAATGAAATTAAAGGCCTTAGCTTGCCTGTAATCGGAAATATTCCGGATACAGGAATTCCCGTTGATCTTTTAGCAAACCGGCCGGATGTGCGCTCATCGGGATTACGTCTTAAGGCATCCGACTGGCAGGTTTCTGCAGCGCGTGCAGACCGCTTGCCGGCGATAAGATTAACTGCAAGGGCATCATATGGATCAGATGATATCGACAGACTGTTTGATAACTGGATTCGCAACCTGGCGGCCGGTCTTGTAGGGCCGGTTTTCGACGGCAGACGCCGAACCGCAGAGGTAAACAGGGTGCGAGCTGTTGCGGAAGAAAGGCTGGCCTCTTACAAATATACGGTTTTAAATGCCGTCAAAGAGGTCGAGAATTCCCTGGTGCAGGAAGAAATGCATAAAAAGCATATAAAAGCCCTCGAATTACAATTGCATGCCGCAGGCAGGGCCCTGGTTGAGGCTCGTGAACGATATAAAAAAGGGATCATTGATTATCTTCCTGTTTTGACTCAAATCCTTGCTGTCCAGCGCCTGGAACGGGAGCTTATTACCCAGCGCACAATTCTGGTTGTTTATCGTGTAAATCTTTATCGCGCCCTGGGTGGAGACTGGACTGATGAACTTAACAGGGAAGGTTTGAATAATGAACCCTGACACCTTGATCCCACCCCCCAACAAAAAAGAGGAAAAAAAATTCCGTTTCTTCAAAATCATTTTACCATTTTTTATTATTATTACAGGATCTGTAATTGCTTGGTATCTTTATGAAACAGCGCCTAAAGCGCTAAAAAAAATACCTGTCAAACCGGTCGAACATGTGCGTGTTATCTCTGCTCACCGCACCACAGAAGAAATAATCCTCCATTTAATGGGCAATGTAATTCCGTCACGGGAGATTCTGCTTAAACCTCGTGTAAGCGGAGAGATAACAGAGATTAATCAAAAATTCATGATCGGCGGCTGTTTTAACAAGGGAGATTTCATTCTTCAGATTGACCCGGAAGATTATGAGCTGGCGGTAAAACGTAAAGAGAGCAATGTTGCACTGGCTGCTAATGATCTGACACTGGAACTAGGTCGCCAGGATGTAGCCAAACGTGAATGGGAACTCTTGAATCAAAACAAGTTTAATCAAGGTAAATTTAATCAAAGTAACCTTAATCAGAATAGGCTTAATCAGAATAAAGCAGGGGATGAATTCGACCGGGAACTTGCATTGCGACAACCCCAACTGGAAAAGGCCCGTGCAAACCTGCTTGCAGCCAGAGCCGAACTTCAACAAAGCATGCTCGACCTTGAACGGACTTCTGTGAAAGCGCCTTTTAACGGGATTGTTCTTGAAAAATTTGTCGACTCAGGTTCCCAGGTTTCCACGCAAGACAGATTAGCCGTCCTGGCGGGTACAGACGCATTCTGGATAAATGTAAATATACCTGTGGATCGTCTGCGATGGCTTCTCATTCCAAAGTTTGATGGTGATATCGGTTCCCATGCCAAAATTATTGACGGTAATAATCCAGGCCAACATTTTGAACGTAAAGGAAGGATTATTAAATTGCTCGGTAACCTTGAAACCGAAGGACGCATGGCAAGAATTCTGGTGTCTGTTGATGACCCCCTTGGTTTGCAAATTGATCCTGAAAAGGCGGAAGCAGCACTTTCTCCACTTCTGTTGGGTGATTATGTGCGTGTTGAAATTTGCGGACTCAGTATAAAAGGAATTTTCAGTATACCCAGGACGGCAGTGCATAACAACCGTGTTTGGATTGCAAAGGAAGATGGACGGCTCGATATAAGAGATGTTGACATTATATGGAAGAATGCCCGAACAGCATTCATACGTGACGGCCTGAATAACAACGAAAATATTGTAATATCCGATATCGCTGTACCGACTGCAGCTATGCCGATTAAAATATTAAAACCGGGGACGAAATAATTTTATTCTATGACCTCTTCAACAGAAAAAACAAAAATTAAGGGGCCCATAGTCTGGATGGCCGAACATCCTGTGCCGGCCAATCTTTTAATGATTCTGTTTCTTGTGGGCGGTCTTTTTTTTGGAATGAATATGAAACAGGAATTGTTCCCCTCATTTGATCTGGATCGTGTGGTTGTAACAGTGCCCTACCCTGGAGCCAGCCCGGCTGAGGTTGAGCAGGGTATTGTTCTGGCTGTGGAAGAAGCTGTGCAGGGTCTGGATGGTGTCGATGAAATTATCTCCAGCGCCCGGGAAGGCGCCGGGATAGTATATATCGATATGCTTGCAGGTGAAGATTTACAAAAATTATCCCAGGATGTTAAAAGCGCGGTCGATCGCGTTATTACATTTCCGGTTGAAGCCGAAGAACCCAGAGTCTCAACGGTCACTCATCACCGAAGGGTAATTTCCCTTGTGCTTTATGGTAATCAGGATGAACGCGTATTACGTGAAATGATAGAAAAAATTCGTGATCGCCTGCTTCAGGACCCGATTATTACCCAGGTTGAACTCTTTGGTGTGCGTCCGCTTGAAATCAGCATTGAGGTTTCCCAGAATATTCTCCGAACCTATAAATTAACCCTGGGAGAGATTGCCGGCAGGCTGAGAAAGGCATCTGTTGAGCTTCCAGGGGGAAGCATTAAAACCGATTCAGGGGAACTCCTGGTGCGCATGATGGAGCGCAGAGATTACGGCCGTGAATTTGAATCCATACCTGTTATCACTAACAACAACGGTACCGAAGTTCTCCTTGAGGATATTTCTACAGTAATGGATGGTTTCAGAGATGTTGACAAGTATGCAACTTATAACGGTAAACGCGCTGTAATGATTGACGTTTTTCGAGTGGGAAATCAGACTCCGGTAGAAGTGGCTGAAGTTGTGCACAAGCTGGCGGCAGAGTTACAAGCAACTTTGCCGCCAGGCTTGGAGGTTGCTACTCTGAACGATTTTTCCAAAATATATCGTCAAAGGTTTGAGCTCTTGCAGAAAAACGGATGTATGGGGTTAATACTGGTATTGATCCTGCTCGGAATCTTTCTCGAACCGCGTCTTGCATTCTGGGTTACCATGGGAATTCCAATATCTTTTTTAGGTTCACTTTTATTTCTTAATGCTCTTGGCATGAGCATAAACATGGTTTCGCTGTTTGCCTTTATAATTGCCCTGGGGATTGTGGTTGATGATGCCATTGTTGTCGGCGAAAGCATATATAAATTTCATGAAAAAGGCCTTATATTTATTCAAGCCGCTGTTCAAGGAACCAGGGAAGTAGCACTGCCGGTAGTATTCAGCATCATGACCAATATCATAGCCTTTTTTCCAATTTGCTTTGTGCCGGGCATTATCGGAAAATTTTTCCGGGTAATTCCGGTAGTCGTAATGACCATATTTGTAGTATCCTTAATAGAAAGCCTCTTTATCCTTCCGGCTCATATAGGTCACCATAAAAAAAAGAGACATGGAAGAATCATCAACTTCATCTTGAACCGGCAGAAGGGTTTCAGTAATCGGCTCGCGTTGATAATAAACAACAGGTATGGTCCTCTTCTGGAGCTTACGCTCAAATATAGATATATTACACTTACCATAGGAATAATTATCCTTGTAATCACTTTATCTTATGTAATGAGCGGTCGTATGGGGATGACCATGTTTCCTAAAGTCGAGGCCGAATATGCTGTTGCAACAGCAGTTTTACCATACGGCAGCTCAGTAAAAAAAACAGAGGCAGTGGAGCAAAAATTAATCGATGCCGCAGAAAGAGTAATTAAAGCAAATGGTGATGGCCGTCTGGCCGAAGGAATATATGCCGAGATCGGATATGCGCCCGGAAAAGTTTCCGGGGGCCATCTTGCAAGGGTCAAGATGTTTTTGACCTCTCCCGGGGAAAGAACAATCAGCACAAATGAGGTTACTAAACTATGGAGAAAAGAGACCGGCATAATCCCCGGACTGGAATCCCTGGTTTTTCAATCTGATGCGGGAGGTCCCGGATCCGGGCCATCTATAACAATTGAATTAAACCACAGAGACCTGAAGGTTTTAGAGGCTGCCGGAGCCGCTCTGGCCGAGGCCCTGAGTTATTTCCCGGATGTTGCCGATATTGACGACGGATTCGAGCCCGGCAAGGAACAGTTCGACTTTAAAATTAAACCGGAAGGCCGCAGCCTTGGGCTTACAGCGCGCGAGGTCGCCAATCAGGTCCGCGATTCTTTTTACGGAGCTGAAGTCCTAAGGCAGCAGCGAGGCCGGAATGAAATAAAAGTTATGGTGCGGCTTCCGGAAAACGAACGTATATACCATTATAATCTTGAAGAACTGATGCTCAGATCTCCAGGGGGAGTTGAAGTTCCTCTTAAAACAGCGGTAGAAGTTACCAGGGGCAGAGCCTATACGGTTATAGACCGCCGCAACGGACGACGAGTTGTAACTGTCACATGTAATGTAACCCCACAAAGTCAAGCCGGCCGGATACTTGAATCTCTCAAAGAAGACTTTCTGCCCTCTCTTATCAAGCGCTATCCGGGGCTAAACTACGGATTCGAAGGGAGGCAGGCGGATATGGCAGAAAGCATGACTACTCTATGGATGGGTCTGGGAGCCGCCTTGATGGTAATATATGCTTTGCTGGCAGTTCTTTTTAACAGTTACATTCAACCGTCTATTATTATGATGAGCATCCCTTCAGGAATAGTCGGCGCTGTAATCGGACACATCATAATGGGATACAGTCTCAGCGTCATGAGCATGTTCGGCATAGTTGCGCTCTCCGGGGTGGTAGTTAATGACTCCCTTATACTTATTGACTTTGCTAATCGCAGTCGCAATAAAGGGAACACTCCCCACAAAGCAATCCATTCTGCCGGTATATACAGGTTCAGGCCGATAGTTCTCACTACACTGAGCACATTTTTCGGACTTTCTCCAATGATTTTTGAGACCTCCCGCCAGGCCCGGTTCCTGATTCCCATGGCAATTTCTCTCGGATTCGGTATTCTTTTTGCCACATTTATTATACTTGTGCTGGTGCCTTCCCTTTATCTTATCGTGGAAGATATTCGCAGAAAAAATTGATATATTAAATATACGAATTAAAATAATTTTAATTATAAAAACTGGTGATATAATGAAATTCTTACTCTGTTTGATAGGAATGGTAATGATTATAGAAGGCCTGCCGTATTTTGCATTTCCTGCAAAGATGAAATTATGGGTGGCCAAAATTCTTGATATGTCGGACGGCGCTTTGCAAAGGTTTGGTTTTACGCTTATGATTATTGGTCTGTTGAGCGTATACTTTGGAAAAAAATAGTGAAATTTTTACAACGACATTAAAAAGATTGACAAAATAATCATTTTCATCCGATTATCAATTTTTTATTGTTATAATATCATTCTTATTGTAATTTTTTTTTATTTTAACCGAGCCTTAAATAACAAGACGCTCAGTATAGATTTTCGGTTTATTCGAGTGAAGGAATTTATTTAAAGTGAATAAAAAAAATAATTTAGAGCAGGAACTCAGTTATTTAGGTCTGCTTGACAAAGCCAGGGAAATTTATTTTGAATTGGGTGAAAGGGCTGTTCTTTCATATATTAAATCGAGTTATCGCCTTTTAAGCAAAGTTTATCATCCGGATCTGAATCCTGAAAAGCAAAATATGGCTAACCTAACCCAGCATAGATTAAACAGAGTGAGTCGCCTGATTAGCAATATGAGCGACATGGAATTAATAGAGGTTATTAGAAAAGGTAGTATAAAAAAAAATGATGGGAAAAAGAAAATATTGGTCGTGGAAGATGAGTTCGGACTTCAGGATATATTCAGAAATATATTTATTATGGAAGGCTATGATGTGATGGTGGCTATTGACGGGATTGCAGGGTATGATGCCTTTTGCCAGTTTAAACCTGATCTTGTCTTTACCGATGTTGTAATGCCGAATTTGAATGGTATTAACTTGGTTAAAAAAATAAGAAAAATTAAACCCGATATAAAAGTGATATATACCAGTGGTTTTTTTGAAATAGAAGACCTCAAAAACAATCTTAATCAGGAAGTTGTAAAATATAATTATCGCACCCTTGCAAAGCCATTTAAACTTAGTGCTATGCTTACGATGGTTAATGAATATTTCAATGATGAAAAAGAAAACTACTTTATAAGAGGGGTTTAAGAAGTTAATGATAAATTGGATGGAATAAGCATTTTAGCCCTGAAAGGGCGCCACATACCAGCCCAGGGCAACGCCCTGGGAATTGTGTTTAGAGAGATATAGAGCCCTGAAAGGGCGTGACATAATTGTTGCGATTCTTATGTCACGCCCTTTCAGGGCTAATATTCATTATCTATAACACCCAGGGCGCTGCCCTGAGCTGGTATGTCTAACCCCTGCCGGGTTTTTGACTAAAATGTAAACTAAATTTGAAGGATGCCATAAAATTTTTGCTTTTTAAAAAAAGTTAGAAGCATAAGGGGTTAAAATGGTCAGACTGATATTTATTATGGCGATGCTTTTTATGATATCATGCAGTAGTGAAGAAGAGAGTATCAACAAGGAATTTTCAGATAAGGGGACATTCAAGCTGATGGAGGAGGTTGAGAAAGAAAGTTATACACCTCCCAAGGATGGCAACCTTAGCGTAAAACAGATGGATATGTATATAAAAGTGAAAGAAGCGGCGATAGTATATGCAAGGCAGGCGGCGGATAATCTTAAAAAGAGTTCTGAAAAGATAGATAAAAATGATAAGGCAGAACCCGGAATCGATGATTATATGACCGCTTTTAAAAATTTGGGCGATGTGGCCGATTTTATTACATCAGATCTAAGGGCAGCTACAAAACTAGGTTATAATCCCAAGGAATACCAGTGGGTACAGGAGATTATCTTGAAGACTCAGGCGGCTGAAATTCAAGAAAATGCTGTGAAGTATGCAAAATCATCATATAGCGGTATGAAGGAACAGCTGGAAAAACAGAGAGACGCGGCCACCTCAAAAGAAATGCGCGCTATCTTTGACGAACAGCTAAAATCTCTTTCTGAAGGCATGAAAGAGATGGAAAAAAATAGCATTTCAGATGAAGTCATCACGGATCACAATAAAAATTTGCTGACCAAGTATCGAGACAGGATTATTGGACTGGATGCTGAAATAAGAAAATGGACAATGCTGGAGAAGGAGTAAATTATAATGCTGGTGCTCGGTTTAATGGGAAGTCCCATAAAAAATGGGAATACAAAGTATCTTTTATCTCTATTCATGAAAGAAGCCGACCGGCTGGGAGCTCAGACAGAAGTTATTATGGTAGCCGACCAGGATATCCTTCCTTGCATTGGTTGTGATGCTTGTGGGAAAAAAGGTTTTTGTGTTATTAAAGACACGATGAGTAGTGATATTTATCCACTGTTCCGCAAGGCAGATGTTATAGTGGCGTCTACGCCCATCTATTTTTATAATGCAACGGCACAGCTTAAAGCTCTTATTGATAGAAGTCAGGCCCTATGGTCCAGAAAATATATATTACAGGTATCCGATCCCGGTTGTAAATTCAGACGAGGTTTTCTACTTTCCCTCGGCGCTACAAAAGGTAAAAATCTTTTCGATGGTTTAAGACTTACAACGCAATATTTTTTTGATGCTGCCGGAGCAAGCTTTGATGGCATGCTGACATACAGACGCATAGAGAAACCCGGGGATATGGAAAAACATCCCTCTGTTTTAAAGGAAGTAAAAGAAGCTGCCGGGAATCTTCTCAACCCGCTTTTAGCAAGGAAGAAGGTTCTTTTCGCCTGTAAGGAAAATGCTTGCAGAAGCCAGATGGCCGCCGCTTTCGCTCAATATATGGCTGGAGACAAATTTGAAGTATTATGCGGCGGAAGCGAGCCTGCGGATAAAATAAATTCTGTAATGGCAGAGGTGATGGCCGAAAAAGGGATAGATATGGCTTTTCGTATTCCAAAAAGCATAGATGATGCTATTTCTGATGTAAAACCTGATCATATAATAACAATGGGTTGCAGAGAAAAGTGTCCGGACGTTTCCGGTGCTGGGAAAGAAGACTGGGCGCTGGCTGACCCTGCAGGTGAATCTATCAATTTCATGCGCAAGATTCGTGATGAAATCGAAACAAGAGTAATGAAATTGATTGACGAATCTTGAACGGGTTTTTTTGATGAATAAGGCACGCACTGATCAAGTAAAAAATTGCTCAATATTTAAATAAAATGATAATTTATAATGGAAAATATAACTGGAGCGGGAAAAAGAGAAGCAA
Source organism: Desulfobacterales bacterium (assembly GCA_016735355.1). Taxonomy (GTDB): domain Bacteria; phylum Desulfobacterota; class Desulfobacteria; order Desulfobacterales; family BuS5; genus BuS5. The sequence goes on from JAERRQ010000243.1 coordinate 21,611, forward strand.
TTTCAAGCCCATAACATGGTGGCCCGGATCATACCGGCTTACAATTATAGATATATCAAAAAACCGGCCCGGAGTATATATTCTAAAACCGGTAATAGCACTGATATCGGATACCGGTGAAGGGTATTCTGCTATAAACTACTTTCAAAATCTTGCAAAAAGTATATGCAGGGATTTTAACCTTGATATCTCCAGAACCCTTTGGATTGAATATCTTCCAAAGAAATCGGACCATATGAAGGTCGCTGTGTTTAAACCTATCACAAGAATCGGCAATGAGACTATTTACTCTGTAAAGTGGAGACCGATAATGCCAAATGAAATGGAGTTAATAAAAAGTTATTTATCCAAAATCGGGCATGTTGCCAATAACCTTAATATCTCGTAAAAAAGTTTATCCTTGTTCACCATTTCTAAGATTTAAAGCTATTAGCTTTTAGGCGTTAGGTATTAGCTTAATGATTACAAGATGTTTTGCGATTACAAATTTTCACCCATTGGGTGTTTATTTCTTGCTGATGTAATACCTTGATTTTTCAAGGCTAACAGCTCATTGCTAACACCTAATCGCTCAACCTATCACGAGAGATAATCATGAGAAAATGTCCCTTCTGCGCTGAAGAAATTCAAGACGACGCTATAAAGTGTAAACACTGCGGTGAGTTTCTGTATACCTCCAACCATCCAAACCTTCCAGAGAAAAAAATTCAATGGTATTTCCAAAAAACTTTTATTATCATCGCAGTCTGTTCTGTGGGGCCTCTGGCGTTGCCCCTGATTTGGTGGCGTCCGCAAACGACGCGGTCGTGGAAGATAGGACTCACAGCAGGAATTCTTGTTCTCAGTTGGGTCTTGTTCCAAACCACGATGGAATCCATTCATACTCTCAAGGAGTATTACAATTTAATGAAAGAACTATGAAATGATCGACATTTTAAAAGAGGTTATCTATATGCTTTGGAACTACACAAAGGAATTTCCAAATGACTGACGGAACAAAAAGAGCCGATATTATAGCAGGCCTGAAAGTTTCCATTGTATTAAAGCAGGATCAGAGAACCGGAAAGCTTACCGAAGGCGTTGTCCTGAATATTCTTACAAAGTCCGCTACACATCCTCACGGGATCAAGGTTCGCTTGAAAAATGGCCTTGTGGGCAGGGTTAAAACCATTCAAGGCATGCATGGAATTTAGCGTTATTGTTGAACGGATTGATGGCTGGGTCTGGGGCTACTTTCTGATGTTTCTGCTTGTGGGCACTGGTATTTTTCTCAGCCTGCGCCTTCGATTTGTACAGTTTCGTCTTTTCAGGCATGCCTGGAGCCTGATATCAGGCCGGTGGGATGACCCAAAAGATCAGGGAGAAATCACCCACCTGCAAGCCTTGTCAACAGCACTTTCGGCTACAGTAGGCACAGGCAACATCGCAGGTGTGGCAACGGCCATCGCCGCGGGAGGGCCTGGCGCTGTTTTCTGGATGTGGGTAACAGCCGTGGTCGGCATGTGTACAAAATTTACATGCTGCCTGCTGGCCCAGCAGTATCGTGAAATTGACGAAAATGGAGAAGTTTCAGGCGGGCCGATGTATTATTTAAGGGATGGCCTGAAACTTCCCTGGCTTGGATGGCTTTTTGCGTGTTTCGCAGCGATAGCTTCATTTGGAATAGGCAATATGGTGCAGGCCAATTCCGTGGCCAACCCTATACACGACTATCTCGGCTGGCCCAAAGAGCTTATCGGTCTGGTCCTGGCTGTGCTTGTGGCTTTAGTCATTATCGGCGGTGTGCGGCGTATTGCTTTTATTGCTGAAAAAATTGTGCCGTTCATGGCGATAACATATATCCTTGGAGCAATGACTATATTATTTTATCATCTGGACAAGGTGCCCAATGCATTTGCGGCAATATTTACCGGCGCCTTTGGTGTGGAACCTGTTGCAGGCGGTATAATAGGTCATACAATGGCCCAAACAATGAGGTTCGGAATTGCAAGGGGCTTGTTCTCCAATGAGTCAGGCCTCGGTTCTGCCGCCATTGCCCATGCTCCGGCAAAGACATCGGAACCTGTCAGGGAAGGACTTGTTGCAATGCTGGGTCCCTTTATAGATACTCTTGTAATTTGCACCATGACTGCGCTGGTAATTATTATAAGCGGTCTTTATTATGGATCAAACCTCACCGGCGCAACCCTGTCATCGGCTGCCTTTGATCAAATGCTGCCCGGCATAGGAAAACAGATCGTCAGTTTCGGTCTTGTTTTTTTTGCTTTTACCACAATGGTGGCCTGGAGTTATTACGGAGACAGATCTGTAAAATTGCTTTTTAAAGGATATGGCGCCCAAGCAGTTAAAATATACCGCTGGATATATGTTATTATTATTCCGATTGGCGCTACGGCATCCCTTCCCCTCGTCTGGAATCTTTCCGACATTGCCAATGGATTAATGGCATTTCCAAACCTTATAGCTCTCATAGGGCTGGCGCCAGTTGTAGCGCGACTTTTAAAAAATTATGAAGAGCGCCTTCCCGGCATGAAACCGTCACGGCCGAGCAGATTAAACAAGTTTTTCTCCTTGAAAAAAATACTTTTTTCTCATAAATCGAATTCCCCACCTCTTTAATTCATCACCAAAACCACATTTTTTTGGGCAAGTTGAATTATCTTGTTACTTACTCGACCCATAAAGAACTCTTGCACCTTGGACAACCCCCTTCTCCCTACTACGATTGTCCCATAGTTCCCCAGCTTCGCTTCTTCGACAATGGCTCCGGCTCGACTGCGGACACCGGTAATTATTTTGGTTTTTATTTGATTGGATTGAAATCCCGATTTTTTCAGGCATGTTTTTGCCTGCTCAAAAACACCTTCAATCTCTTTTACGACACCATTCAAATAGTCTTCGGTACCTCCCCTGATAACATAAAGCAGTTTGACCTCAAATTTAGATCCACCCAAGGTGGTTGCCACATAATCCACAGCACGATTCGCCCCATCTGAACCATCTACACCAATAAGGACTTTTTCCGGCCCCCTATCTTTCCCCACCACCATGAGAGGGACAAAAACGAGCTGTTCGAGGAGTTTGGTTGCTATGCTACCCAAAACAATACCTCCCATTCTACTTATTCCTTGCCTACCAATTGCAACAGCATTATACCCTGCTTTGGCTTCTTTCAGTATGTCTCTTGCAATTCCCTTTTCTCTGTCACGAATTTTCACTATGACGTTGTCTTTCGGAAATCCCGCATCCAGAAGGATTCGCTCCGCTCCACGCATATATTCCTCAAGGGATCTCCTGTTTTGTGCTTCCCATGCCTCGATATTCCTGATTGTCTTTCCATGTCGAGGGTCGCTTTTAAGATCATAGTAGCTTTCAGGTATTTTGTTAAAAACACTAAAAAGGACTGCCTCAGTTTTTTGAAAGTATGGTATTTCACTGATATACTTTGCTATTTCAAATGAGTAATCAGATGCATCTATAACCAATAATATTTTCTTTTTCGTCCCTACCATATTAAAAACTCCTTTCCACTTTACAGTGAATGATCTGCCCCCTCTTTAGATAAAAAATTTTGTATATTTCTTTGAGTATTAAGTACTTAAGTATTGCTTAATTTTAATATATGCAATAAATATACCAAAGAACGATGTTATGCTTGACAAGCTTAACAGGCTGTAAATATTGAAATAATAATATGTAATGATAAAAAGTTTTGGATATGGGAGAAGAAGGATGTCGAAGATTTTTACACATTGTAAAGATCATATTCAGCATCCGAGGTCACATCTTCATTTGGACAACAAAAAAGGAGCACCAATCAGACGATCGATGCCCCTTTTTTTCTGTTTTATAAAATCTTGTAAAGATAAATGGAATTAATTAAATATGTTATCCTTGATTTAAAAAATTGGTGTTACTTTTTTTTGTTTAACCTTTGTCTATGAACGGCAGCAACCCCGACAAGACCGGTTCCCAAAAGGAACATTGTGGCTGGTTCAGGTACAGGCTCGCATGGGTCGCCCGGATCACCGATATAACCTGTGAAATAGACAATTCTAATGAGTCGCCATTGTTGTATCGTCCTGACTTCCAGAGATCATAAGTACTCCACGAACCATCACTCGCTGCAGGGTTCACGCGATACATTGCGTATCCTGTTCCAGCTTTGACAGCGTAAAAATTAATTGTCCCATCAGAAGGGACTGTTACATTCCATAACCCCGTAAGTGCCTTGGATTTTTGGGCCGTCCTTTCTTACCAGTTCTGGGGAATATCTTTATTTTATGGTAACATTCAATAAGTGCTTTGTAATAGCAACTAAATCCGTCACTAAAAAAACAAGGCACTCCCGAAACGATACTTGCTGTCATTTGAATAAGTTGCAAAGCGGTTTCAAACGTTCTAGGGCCAACAACCATTGCAAGAATCAAACGGAATTCCGGTGCATAACTTACCCAGATCCATTGCC
>JAERRQ010000011.1 GCA_016735355.1 Desulfobacterales bacterium
CCTGGGAGCAGGGGGGGGGGGAAGGGCAAAGGTTTTGGCCACTCTTGGAGAAGTTTATTTTTTCCAGGGTTTTTTTTTAAGCAGTTTTGTTTAATGAATTGATATCCGGTTGTAGTGTGGCCGGATCTAAATCATAGACCTTTATTTTCAGACCTGCCCTGGCAATTGCTGCGGCAACGGAATAGCAGGTGTAGCCTGGTATTAGTACTTCGGTGCGTTTGCCGCTGTCTTTTTTTTTAAGGGACGCAAGGAGCAGATAGAGAAGGGCTCTGCCGCTGTTGCCCAATGTACAGTTTTTTATTTGCAGGTAGTTGCAGAGCGTTGTTTCAAAATCGTTTGCTGAACTGAACACTGCGCCTGCTATGGCTGATAGGGGTATTTTTGTTTCGGCTGGCGGATAGTAATGCATTTTTAAAAAAACCTTCCTCACCGCAGAGATCGCTAAGGACGCAGAGAAAAACAACAAAAGATCATTTTTTTATATAATTCTTATTCATTGTACTTGTTTACAATTCTTTTTATGCCTGATGTTAACATTCGAACATTAAAATTGATCAGAAGCCCAACCTGAAGTTTTGTTATTTTAAGATAATTCAATAATTGTGCATGGTCTAAGGGTGTAACATCCCTTACTGCTTTACATTCGATAATTACTCGTTTATCAATCAAAAAATCACATCTAAAACCTACATCAAGAAATATTTTTCCATAAACAACAGGAAGTGCTTTTTCTTTTTCAAATGAAATCTTCGCTTTTTTTAATTCATGAGCTAATGCTGCCTGATAAACCGCTTCCAAAAAACCAGGGCCAAGGGTTCTGTGAACCTTAATTGCCGATCCTATGATCTTTTCGGTCAGCTCATTTAAAGTTATATTCATTCTCTGCGCTCTTAGCGATCTCTGCGGTGAATCATAATCCGATATGCTTCCTAATCATTGGCCCGATGATTTTTGTGACGGAAACAGGTATTTTTTGCCAGTACTGGATAGCTTTATCGAATTTTAATTTTCTGAAGTTATCTTCTCTGATTGGTTTGCCATTCAAAAATATGTTATACCAGTACAATTGTTTTGCTTCAGCACCCCATTGCTTTTTAAATTTCCAGGTGCCTTCACCCTGGGTTGAACGCCCGAAATCAAAACGTTTAAATCCTTTGTCGCAGGCATATTCGAGCATGGTCCAGTAAAGGAACATATTGGGGCTCAGGCGGCTGAATTCACGTAGCGATGATGCCCAGGGGTTTTCCAGGGTATCCCTGAAACCGACCAGGATGCTGCCGGCTACCGGTTGATTTTTTTTGTAAACTACTACTATTTTGGCGTATCGCCTGTATATTTTCAGAACGTTTTCTATTATTTTTCTGGAATGTACCGGTGATCCCAAGTCTCTCATGTTGACCAAAAAAACCTGGTAAAAGTCATCTATAAGCTCAGGTCCGCCGATTCTGGCGGCAAGGCCTTCTTTAATCGGTTTTTTTATCTGACTGCGAAGTTTCGATTTAAAAGATTTCATCAAGGCTTCGGAAGAATCCGGCAGATCAAGCAGCATGCGTACTTTATGCGACTGGAGGTCATGGCTGAGAGGAGAATCGGATAAACCGGCATCTAAGGATGCAAGCGGTTGGGTCTGTCTAAGTTCGATTGAGCTGCATTTTAATTTTTGGCCGAGTTTGATTGCTTCTGATAATAATGCGGCTTCTGTTTCCTTGTTGTCGGCCAGGATACCGCCCATGTCAAAGAAGGGGATCGATATGAGGCTGTTGCCGAACAAAAAGTGTTTAAGATGAACAAGGGGCAACAGACCTGTTGGCGAAGAGGATGAGCTGTTAAAGGCCGCAAGATAATAGGTTTTGTGGTGGTATGTTTTTTCAATAATATCTTTCCAGCCCGAGAGGTGGTAAAGCGAAGCTCCGGGATGGGCATAAACGTATGCATCCCAGGCGCTGGTCTCTAACGGATCAATTATTTTAATATTTATGTTCATTATTCCACCTTTTTAAAACAGACTCTTTCAAAACCAAGGGCAACAACTACAAATGTTGCAAGTCGCAGGTTTTTATGCCGCTGTTCAAGCTTTTTCCCATATTCCACCACCTGTTTTGTGCCGTTTTCCAGTTCCTGTTGAATAACCGGAATTTGGTATAATTCTTTTTCAGACAATTTTTCTGCCTGCGCTCCGCTGATGCCGGCATCTTTCAGATTTACATACTTAAATTCAATTAAAACATCATATACAGTTGCATGTCTTTTGTCGGGTCTGACAATCATGGTTAAATCCGCATAGCCGCGTTCAATCTCTTTTTCAGAATCCATGATGAAAATAATGTCATTATATAATAGTGTCAGAAATGTTGTTTTTACGGTTAGTTCATTGGCCCATTTGTAATCCCTGTTTTTGAAAACTTTAAAATAGCGGGTTTCCATAAAATCACATAATGGTTTCATCTCTGCTTTTTGGTAAACTTGTTTTGCTGCCCATTTACCGTCATCCCGCTCTCCTGGTTCCGGTAAAAACATTTTCTGGATTCGTTCCACATACAGGCTTTGCATTACCAGATTGGGAACTTTTAAGATAACTTCCAGCTCATCTGTTTCACCTGCAATGGTCAGCACTCCAAAATAATATAAAAATGAGGCCAGAAACGTCCGGTCTTTTGAGTTATCCGATAACATCTCTTTTATACCAAAACGATCCTCTATATCCGGAATACTTATAGGATGATCCTTTTGGATTAAATCCATCAGTAGTTGTTTGCCTTTAGGAATCTGTGCAATATATTCAAGTTTGGATTCATCCGTTGCCAGGTTGGAATCAAGCATTTTGCGGGGATATTTACATGATTGTTCAAACTGTTCCAGAAAATATATACAAAGGGTTGGATTATAAATAGCTTCATCTTTTTCAAAAGAAAAAACATGCCCATTATAATAAGTCCGCATTAAATCAAGCGCTTCATCTGTTTTATTTTTTTTAAACCCACATTGCTTTACAATCTGTTCAATAATCGGTTTAATTTCATTTTCTTTGAATCCGCACAAGTCATTAAACTCAGATTTAAAATAAATATTTTTTGCAATATTATACCCACTGGTGATATCACTCATAACCACAGGAGAGACCCCTGTTATAAAAACCCGATCAAACATGGTGCTGGAGGTTGAAGACTTTACCATCTTAAAAAGTGTTCGCAATGGTCCTTCGTCATGAACGATTGCATTATAGCGGCTTTCCTTACTTTGTGCTCCCATCATGACTGTATTTGCAAAATTATCATATTCATCTATCAGCAGATAAACCGGATATGGTGTTTTTTGAACAGCGCTAAGCAGGGATTTTATTGAGTATAGAGCGTTCTCATAATTAATTCTTATTTCAGGAAGGTCATATCCTTTATAATTATAAAGGCTGTGAAAACCTTCGATACATGCGTTAATATGATCAAACAGGGATTGTTTAATATCATCAGCAGTTCCGGATGGGTCAATACATGAAAAATCCCATTTTAAAATAAAATATGAGTTGCGAAATTCAGTGGGGTTTTTACCGATTGCAAGATTGCCGAATATTTTGCTAAATTCATCTTTTTTTGCAACATCATAATAATTTTCAAGCATTGAAAGTACCAGGCTTTTGCCAAAACGCCGGGGACGAATGAAAAGTTGGGAATCTGATTGCTCAAGCAAAGGTATTTTGTTTGTGCGATCCCAATAAAAATACCCTTTGGTATTGATTTTTTTAAAATCAGATATTCCGTATGGATATTTCATTTTTTTATGCCTCGTTCCTTAGAATTAATCCAATACTGTATAACCTTTGTTCTTTAAAACAGATGCCAGTGCTGTGCGGGCTTTTGTTTCACCGTGGACGAGTTTGATTGCATGCGGTTTTTCGGCTATTGATTCCACCCAGGATACAAGTCCATTTTGGTCGGCGTGTGCGGAGTAGCCTGAAAGCGTGTGGACATTTGCCTTTATGGATTTCTTTTCTCCGTCCAGATAAACATAACCACCAGGATATTTGCAGTATTTTTGAATTGTCCTTCCAGGTGTGCCTTTGGCCTGATAACCTACAAAACAAATGTCGTTTTCAGGCTGATCTATGCCTGCTGTCAAATGATTGATTATTCTGCCGCCTGTGCACATACCGCTGCCGGCAAGGATGATGGTCGGACCGCTTGTGTTGCATAGCTTTTGATGATCCCTGTAACTGCTGACAGCATAAAGCCCTTTGAAATCAATGGGATGGTCACCATGACAGTGCAGATCTTTTGCTTCTTTATCCCAGTATTCAGCAAGATTTGAATAAATCTTTGTAAGATTCAGCCCCAGGGGAGAATCGATAAAAACAGGCGGACTGTTTCCATTACTAAGTTCAGGAAATATTTCATGATATTTGGAGTCTGTAAAGAGCCTGTCCATTTCATAGACAAGTTCCTGGGTGCGCCCGAGTGCAAAGGCAGGTATTAAGACTTTACCACTGTCCGACAAGGCTTTGGTCAGCATGGTTCCAAGATTGTGTACTCTTTGATCTCTTTTTTCGTGAAGCCTGTCGCCATAGGTGGATTCGAGCACAAGAAGATCGGCAGGCTCAGGAATTTCCGGATCAGGCAAAATGGGTGTATCCTTTGACCCCAGGTCACCGGAAAATATTACAGACCAGCCGCGGTCAACTTCAAACCTGATAAAGGAGGATCCGAGGATGTGACCGGCCCTGCCCAGCTTGTATGTAATTCCTTTTTTCAGATCAAAGGTTTGATTATATTCAAATCCCCATGAAAGATCATCGATGATTTTCTCCAGATTTTCCATATCCTTCTCCGGCAGGTGGGAGAATTTCATGGCGTCTGAGAGCATCGGACAAAGCAGGGACTTTGTTGGATGGGAACATATAATTTCGCCTCTAAAACCGTTTTGAATAAGCTCCGGCAGCCGTCCGATATGATCTATGTGGGCATGGGTTAGAAAGAGAAAGTCTAGGGCCGAAGGCGAAACCGGCCATTTTTCCATCGGCGTACAATAATCGTTCCCCTGAGACAGACCACAGTCAACCATAATGTTCAGTCCCTTTACCTGCATCAGGTGACATGAGCCGGTGACACAGTCTTCTCCTCCAATATGTTGGATGTGCCGGTTCATCGAGGTTATTCCCTTTTATCCGGAAGAATAGAAATAAACATCATGTTTATCCTTCCACCTTAATTATAAAATGGGTGGCAAGTATGCTTGTTGCGCAGGCTGCTATTGTTGCAACCTTGGTCAAACTGCTTTAAAAATTTGCTGATTTGGCTATGTTGTATACAACGGTTACTAAAATATTTAATACTATGAACAATGCTGAGAAAATGTGACAATAAATTCATTTTTGTCGGGTGTAAGCAGAAAAGAGCTGTTAAGGCCGGATTCATTGCACAGCCTTTGTATCTTCAATAATCCTTTGCCTCTTCTTTCCATATATCCAAACCCGGATAAAAAAGAGGCGATCATCTGGTTGCGGGCAAACTGTCTGTAATGCATATTTTCTAAAGTTAATGTATTCGCCAGTCCTCCAGGCGAACGGATTTCTATGGAGTCTTGAAAAACAAAAATTCGTACTGTGGATCCGGTTATTGTATAGTCCCTGTGACAGAGTGCGTTTACAATCCCTTCCCGCAATGCCTCCAGGGGATAAAGATATTTATCTTTGCGGCGGGCGTAATTTTCAAGAGAGTGATCCTGGGTAATGCTGAATTTAAAAAAAGCCATGGCATCTTCAATCAACTCACCAAGAGAGCCTTTCAGATCCTTTTCCCTTATAACCGGTGAAGCAGTGTTATTACCGGTATAAGCGCCGCAGAGGATTGTGCAGGAGGGGAAATATTTTTGCGGGTTTTTGCCAAACGCCAGCAGCGCGCCGAATGTCGGGTAATAGCATCCGTCAATATCGACTATTATTGATAGATTCAGGAGGTCATGAGTCAGGGCCCGCTCTTCTTCTCTATTGATCGGGCTTAAACCAAGCTTTGCCAGATAGGCATCGATTTTATACAAATCAATGCTTTCAGGTTTTGCTTTAAGCACAGGTGTTTCATCAAATTGCAAAATGTTTTTTTTCTGAAATAACCTTAGAAGTTCCTGCTGGGTGGGAATCTGTTTGGTCGATCCGACCCTGATATAATACAACCCTTTAGCTGTGGAGCAGATTGTATCGCCCTTGGGAATGGTTACCGCAAATACGGGTTTGCCATCCACTATAACTCTTTCGAGAATTGGGATAATGGCAGGTTTTACATTATTCCTGCAAACATTGATTACAAATTCTTCAATATCTTTTCTTTGGCATCCGTCAACATTGCCATTATCATTCACCCCGATCAGGATTGTACCGCCTTCAAAATTGAAAAAAGATACAATTTCTTCGGATAGTGAAGTGGGGTGTACGTCTTCGGTTTTGAATTCAATTTTTGA
>JAERRQ010000364.1 GCA_016735355.1 Desulfobacterales bacterium
GCAAAACACAGAAAAATTAATGAACAGAACACAGACCAGGCTTTCATCAGGAAAAAAAGTCAACACGTCCCTGGATGATCCTATTAACTTTTTTACAGCTCAGGAACATACTATGCGGGCTACGGATCTGGCTTCTCGTAAAGATGCCATGTCTGAAGCTGTTCAAACAGTCAAGGCGGCTAATAACGGTATCGAGGCCATAACGAATCTGATTGCCAACGCCAAATCGCTTGCGCAATCAGCTATGTCCGCAGGATCGGTATCCGAGGCTCAGACTTATGACAGCCAGTACCAGGAGGTTCTTACCCAAATTGATCAAGTAGCAAATGATTCAGGATATAAAGGCATCAACCTGCTTGCAAACGATGATATAACAGTTCAGTTTGCTCCAACAACAAATGATTCAAGCCTTGATATAGAAGGATTCGAATCATGCAGCGGCGCTGGCGGCCTTGACCTTACTACCGGGGGATCCTGGGTGGACGCCACCAGCGGGGGGGGATGCAGCTCTACGATTACTGAAGCCATCACGAGTCTTGATAGTGCCAGAGACGATCTTAGAACAGAATCCAAAAAGCTTGCAACCAATCTGGGTATCGTTACTGCCAGGCAGGATTTTACAACAAATATGATCAATACTCTTGAAGAAGGCTCCGCAAATCTTGTAAATGCGGATCTTAATGAAGAAGGCGCCAATATGCTTATGCTCCAGACACGCCAGGCCCTTGGCACTTCATCCCTGAGTATGGCCTCACAGGCAGCGCAATCCGTATTAAGGCTGTTTTAAAAAACCAGGCAAGCTTTGGTGATGGATAGAGAAGGAAAATTACGGCGGAAATAATATATTTTCCGCCGTAATTTATCCATAGTTTTTCATATAAATAATTTCACTGAATGATTGGCCGCAAGAGGGTTCAAGCTGTTGAACCCCTACAGGCCTTGTGTCAAATTTTAAAATCAGATAATTTATATGAAAATCTATATAAGGAGATGAAAAAATGCAGATTACGCAATCAAACTTTATTTATAATAAAAATGCTACCTCTGCCTCTATTTCAGATAAAAACAAAATAACGCAATCTCAAAAATCTAATCCTGAAAATTCAATTGTTCCTGGGAAAACTGAAGAAAAACCAGATGGCTTTGTAGAACATGGTTTAATTCTCAACCGCTTAAACCTGTTGAAATCCGATTTAAAGGAAGTGGCAAAAAACATTCGTTCCTCAGACAACACCATGGAAACAGCAGAAAAACATATTTATCATATGAAAAATCAACTGGGAAAAATTGTAAAAAATTATCCACCTTTTCCCCAGGAAAGTCAGGAACGTAAAACCATTCTGCGAAATTACAGCTCTATAAGAAAAATAATAGATAAAATGACTTTTCCGCCTCGGGAAGACTTTATCCCTGAAACAATAACATGGCAAAATACTTTTCAGGAAAAATTTTCAGCAAAAAACAGGCCAAGCATTCCGGAACTTGCGCAAACCAGCACAGACAGTGAGGTTTCAGCTTCCCTGGAAAAGCTTGAAACCCTAAAGGCAGACTTGCAGCAAAACCGAACCGACTTGAAAAATGAAACAGATACTCTAAATTTTTCCGATATATATCATAAAATAAATAACAAACTGATCAAGCCTTTAAATATCCATAAGATAGACCCTGGACAGCTAAGTGTTGAAGTAAGGCATGAGCTTGCAAATCAAACCGGTGAAAGCCTAGGCACGGAGCATTCAATTTTAAAAAATTTATTATGATAAGCCATGGCTCTTAAAATAACCCTGAAACCGAATGAGCGGATTTTTATCGGCGAAGCAGTAATAACCAACGCCAATGATCAGGCATGCAGACTAATCATTGAAAATAAGGTTCCGGTTCTGCGTCAGAAAGATATCTTAAAAGAAAATAATGCTAATACGCTCGGTCAAAAAATATATTTCACGATTCAGCTAATGTATATTGATGCTGATAACCTGCTTGAATATCATGAAATATACTGGAAACTTGTAAAGAATATCATCCAAACCGTTCCGGACGTTTTGAAATTTATAGATAATATAAGTGAAAATATATTCGGCTGTAACTATTATCAGGCGCTTAAGTCTGCAAAACAACTTGTTAATTATGAAACTGAGGTGTTAAACTATGAGCAACAACCCCCTGAATGCATATAAGATAATCGAACAAACAACAATCTCCGGACGTGAAACCGAAGCCAGGGTTCTGAATAAAGCCGCACAAAAGCTGAAAAATTGCCAAGACACCTGGAAAACAGACAGCCGTGGTAATCCTGATTCTACAACTGAGGCCAAACTTGATGAAGCACTTAATTTTAATCAGAGGCTCTGGAGTATCTTTCAGGCTGAACTATCCAAACATGAAAATCCGCTTCCTGTTAATTTAAAACAGGATTTACTGAGACTAAGCGCATTTATAGACAAAAGAATTTTTGAAGTCCTCGCTTATCCTGCCAGGGATAACCTTGCAATACTGATAAAAATTAATCAGAACATAGCAGCCGGACTCAACGATTCCGCACAGGACTTGACTGCCCAATTCCCGGAACCGACCCTCATGCCGCAACAAGCCGCATTGTAGGGGTTCAAGATTGTAAGGGGTTCAAGATTGTAAGGGTTCAAAATTGTAAGGGTTCAAAATTTTGAACCCCTACATATGATCGGCAAAATGCAGGTTAAAACATGAAATACAACCCGGATATTCATCACCGCCGTTCCATTAGATTAAAAGGATACGATTATTCCCAAGCAGGATTATATTTTATTACCATTTGCACGAAAAATCGATTGTGTTTATTTGGAAAAATTAAAAATGGTAAAATGATTTTGAACGATTCAGGACAATCGGCGGAACATTGTTGGATGGCAATCCCACACCATTACCCGAAAACACAATTGCATGAATATGTTGTTATGCCAAATCATGTACATGGCATCGTAGGGGTTCAAAATCTTGAACCCCTGTCACGCCACATAGATAAAAGGGTTCAAAATCTTGAACCCATGTCACACAACATAGATAATAGGGTTCAAAATTTTGAACCCCTACACCCCCTACAACCACCGCAAAAAAATCAATACCAAAAAACAATCCCACGGTCTATTGGTGCAATTGTGCGCGGATTTAAAATTGGTGTGACAAAATGGTTCCGCAAAAATACGGATATTCACACGGTTTGGCAACGCAATTTTTACGAACATATTATCCATGATGAAAAATCCTGTTATCAAATATTGCAATACATAAAAACCAATCCTCTGAAATGGCAGGATGATCAATATTATGCATAATGATATCTTTTTGGGAATATATATACGGTGCGGATATGTGATCAACGATGGCACCGTAGGGGTTCAAAATCTTGAACCCATGTCACGCCACATAGACATAGGGTTCAAAATCTTGAGCCCCTACAACATCACATACATAATAGGGTTCAAAATCTTGAACCCCTACATATGAAATTCTGAAACCGATATATGTCGCGGGTTTTTGCCGGATAAAAACATATTCCACATTGTAATATATCCATTTTCCAAATTATCTACAAAGCGCGGCGTATCAAAAAGCGGCATGGTATAACGATTTTCAGCCAGTTTATTTCTGATTGTTTCAAGTTCTTCCGTCTTGCTTGCTAATCGTACCGCCAGATCTTCATAATCATCCAGGTTATCGACGATCAACTCCGGCAAACCGACAGCAGTTAAAAGGCTTGCCGATACCCTGGAAGCAAAATGACTCCCCAGCAGAGCTACGACCGGGACACCGGCCCACAAAGCATCGCTGGTAGTTGTATGGCCATTTACAATTCGCGTATCCAATGCCAGATCTGCAAATTCAAGACGCGCAAGATGCCTCTCTTTTGGTATTTTTTCTGCAAATATCAAACGTTTTGGGTTTATACCCCTTACCTTTGCTTCCGCCCTTAAATTTTCTTCAGAAATTTTACCGCCTGTAAAAAGCCACAATACGCTATCAGGCGCTCTATCAAGAATTTTCATCCAGGTATTAAAAATTACAGGATCTATCTTATAAGACTGATTAAAAGAGCTGAAGATAAAACCTTTTTCAGGCAGGCCCAAATCTTTTTTTGTCAAGCTTACTTCAGCTATCAACTGCGTATTATCATTAACCTGATAAGAATGAGGCAAAAATAAAAATTTTTCACTATAAAAGGGCGCATGCTCTTCAGGAGTTACTACTCTGTCGGTTATAATATAGTCAATAAAATCAGCGCCTGTTGTTCCGGGAAAACCAAGATACGCGGCTTGAATCGGCGCCGGCCTGAA
>JAERRQ010000297.1 GCA_016735355.1 Desulfobacterales bacterium
CGGCTTGATAAGATTCCAGGACTATATGAAACAGAAAATAGCCCAATAGAGGACAAACTGATACATTTACATTTTTATATCTTTGACTGCGACTGGTACATTGCAGAGTATGACGGCAAGGATTTGTTTTTCGGATACGCTATACTGAATGGGGATATGCAGTGCGCTGAATGGGGTTACATTTCTTTTAACGAGCTTAAATCCATTAATATAAATTCTGCGGAGGTTGATTGTGAACCGGCAGAAAACTGGAGCATCAGACCAGCATCAAAAGTTGAGAAGATTCAATTGTGATTAATTTTAAAATGTAAGGGCAGGATGTAATTAAAAAAGCGACACACTTTAAAAAGCAGTTTCAAGCAATATAATTCAAATTTTGAAGAGACTATTCTTAACGTTTTTGGAGTAAAATACCGGACTACCCCCGGAGGCTTAAAAGCGTCGAGCTGAGACTTAACGTAGAGAAGGAAATCAGGAAAAAGGTTTAAGGACTCCTTTTCAACGGACCCTTCTTTAGCGTCTGTTTAAAAGGTCATAATTGGAAAGGAGGAGACTATCTCTCATGGTAAAACAATCCCGTAAAATTCATTTCACTAAAAGAAATATTGAAAAGCTTAAATCCCAGGTCAAGGATGCGGCTGCCAGGGAAATTGAATGGTCAGATGACCTGGCTATCGGGCTTAAATGTTTATGTAATAAAGCCGACCCTCCAAGGAAGACATTTCTATTCAGAGGTGTATTCCGTAAGCGTAAGATTGCAATCGTTTTAGGTACTTTTCCGAGCCTGAGCGTCGAAGAAGCCAGAAAGATGGTTTATGAATATCGCAAAATGATTTCTCTGGGGATAGACCCTTTTGCTGAAAAGGAAAATAATGAATTAAATTTTGCTGAATTCTCGGAGATATATTTGAAGCACGCTCAAACAGTTAATAAATCATTTGCTCATATAAACAGGATGCTTCGGAATCACATAATTCCTGTTTTCGGAAAATATTCGCTGAACGCTATAACAAAAAGAGATTTACAAATGTTTTTAGACAATATTTTAGCCAAAGGTCGTAAAGGAGGTACGGTTAACAGGTATCGTTCATTATTACTGCGAATGTTTAATCTTGCTGTCCAGTGGGAGTATCTTGCATATTCACCAATCAAAAGCAAAAACTTATCCAGGCAAAAGGAAAGCCCGGGTCGTGATGTGTTTTTAACAGAGCCGGAATCCAGGCAATTTTTGGCAGCATTGGACAATCTTCCGAATAGAATCAGCGCCTGTGCATTGAAACTATTGACCCTTACCGGCAAACGTCATGGGGAGACGCTTTCAATGAAATGGTCTGACGTCTCCTTGGAAGAGGGTATTATTTACCTTAGGCAGGAAATGACAAAAGCGAACAGAGCTGAAAAAGTATTCTTATCAAAGTTGGCTAAAGAGACGTTAAAAGAATTGTGGGAGCTCAGAGTAAGCGGGAATCCATATGTTTTTCCCGGAAACAAACCCGGTCGGCATCTGACAACCTGCAGGAGAGCATTCAAAAAGGCAAAGGAAATGGCGGGGATTACCAAGAAAGGCGTGACCATTCATACGCTTCGTCATTCATTTGCAAGTCAGTTACTGGCAAACGGCGCAAGTCTTTTTGAAGTCAGCAGAATGCTGAATCATGCAGATATGAAAACAACCCAAAGATATGCTCATCTGTCTGATAACGTGTTTCTTGAAAGAACAGAAAAGTTGAGCAACAGTCTTAGCCAGCCGGACATCAGAAAGGATTGAATTATGGCTTATACTCCGGAACTTAGCCAATCAGAAAGTGCTATTCTGAGACGAATTGCCTGGGCATGTAAGTTGGCAATGACTAAAACTATGAGTGAAATATTTAATCATCTGGTAGCAACCTTAGACAAAGGGAAGATTTGTGACGCTTGTAAAGATAAATCTTACTGCGAAAATTGCGCTTTTTCATCTGGAAAGAGTACTCAACACGCTAAACCCATATTTTTAGCATTAACAA
>JAERRQ010000031.1 GCA_016735355.1 Desulfobacterales bacterium
TTTTTGAAGAAAATTAATGGCAGTTGAGAAAATTATTGGAATTGAACGATATCCGTGGGTCAGATCAATGGTTAAATTGTCGCCGAATTCTATAACTTCAAGAATCTGCTCAAACCATTTCCATTGCGCTTCAGGAGTCATTTCTTCACTTATTATTGGACAGCTTATCTCTTTAGCGCCTGCCTGAATCAACTGGGATTCGAGATTTTCGAAATGAGTATCATGGGATTTTTGAGTGGCAACTATAATAATCTTGTCAAAATTATCTGCGCCGAGTATTTGGATTTCAGCAACCTGTACAAAATTTGTACTTTTTGATTTTTTTCCATTCAGTTCATAAACGGTTTTATCATAAACATATTGTTCTATATCTTTTTTAAAACTTCCAAGCCCTAAAAAACTTAAATATATATTGCGCATGTTAAACCTTTTCTTTAAAAATATTATGTAGATTATCTAAAATTTCCGGTGACTCTTTAAGCTCACTTAATGGTGTTAAATATTTGAAAATATATTCAATATCGAGCTGTTTTTTTTGCCTGACAATGATTCCTTGAACATCGATCCAGTCCTGGGCGCGATCCGCAAATGCTTTCAGCACAATTAAATCTTCCGCAGAACAAGTTAAAAGTGAGCAATCAGGAGCATAAAAAAAAGGCGTAGAGCGATCTATCATCTGTTCTTCAAAAGGCAGGCCGGATAAGGTCAGATCAAGCGGAACATTGTTTGAAGCAGTTAAAAGCAATACCCTGTTGGTTATTGCGAACTCTTTTGCGCCGGCTATCCGTGACTTGAACCTCCCGAGAAGACAGTCAATGTAATTTTTTTCACTGCCGAAACCTGACAAAATACACAAATCAATATCCTGTGTCATTCTCACTTCACCCCATCGAATGGTTGCCAGTCCTCCGATAAAACAAAACGGCCATTTTTTTGAATTTAAAAAATTTTGGATTTCCAACCCTGCTTCAAACAAAGAATTCATGACTGTTTTTCTCTATTTTTCATTTTCATAAAAAGACGCTGCTGTTCAACAAGGCCGGTGGTTAGCCTAACCTTGCGATGGTCATGCGCCCATTGCAGCATTTCATCTATAATTTTACGGTTTTTATTATAATCATAGGCGCGCAGTTCCCGCTGTTTGATTTCATCAAGAGCTGTGCCGGCGCGTTGCCAGGTTTTGACCCATTTTTTTGTCTGTTTGTTTTTTATAATACTTTCCATAATCAAACCCCGTATTTTCTAAATATCCGGTGCCGAAAATGATGAGTCAATTTTACAGTTCCGTCATCATCATGCTCTTCAACAGCTTTACGCTCCGTGGTTGAATATATTGGAATCAGCCCGATTTTAATAGCAAAATTCACCATAATATAGCAGGCCCCAAAATCACCCTGCACAAGTAGATAATTATTTTTTTTGGCATGTGATGCCAGCCATTCTTTTACAGGTTCAAGATAGTTTTTGATTGATTCAAGATCTGGAGGAATTTGACGCCAAAGGGGATCAAGGTCATGAGGGAGTTCAATTATCTTATCAACTCCCAGAGATTCCCGGGCATCTTGTTTTTGCCTAACTGTTATCTGGTGGTTAAAGATTAGATATAGTGTATGATTCATTGTTTATTTTTTTATCTAAAATTCATGCAGGAATAAATCAGTCTTTTTTTTGTTTTCCTGCAACGTTACATGCCAGTAGCCGCCCTTATCCGGTCCAAATCTCTTGATGATTCCCATTTCTTTTAATTTGTTGATATTTTTTCTTATCGCTTCTCTATATTTCCCCAATATAGCAGCTAATTGTGTATGTGTGATTTTAGGATTTTTTAACATGCTGACGATTATATTATTTTGAAGTTCTGAAAGATTTTCATGCAACTTTTCATGCAACTTTTCATGCAACTTTTCATGCCGATTTTCAGGCTTGGTCGATGAAGCCGTTAGTTCAACTATAAAAAAGTCACCAACCTGGCTTAGATCAAACAGCACTTCGGGGGAATCTTTTAAAATACTCCGAATACGAACATAACCGGTGCCATATTTTTCAATATCGCCTGTCAAATAATAGGCTTCGGCCAGGAGTTTGTTGCGGATGGAAGACACATAGTCGTCTCTTTTAAGATCTTCAATCGTGAGACTGCCATATATCTTGCCGGGATTGGACAATATAATTCGATCATCAAAAATCTTGATAACAATATCCGAAGTGTTTTTATAATCACGGTGAACCACGGCATTTAACAACAGCTCTCGGATGACTTCAAGAGGATATTGCCAGCGTTCCTTACGCTGAAGGCTTCCATCAAATTCATAGGATAGATTAATATGTTTTTTGATGAAAAGCATGGCTTCATCAAGAGCAATGACCAGCGGATCTTTGAGCAGGATGTCGTCTATAATCGTGTCTGCTGCTTTAAAACGGCCCATATGGATGGAATAGCCATGGTTGCCGAACAGGAGCATGGCAGCAAGAGTAGGTTTCCCGTTTTGAATAATCTTCAGCTTTGTAAGGTTGGTCATCAGGTCATCCTGCAGATAAACCCGGCCGGCGGAAGCAGCCTTTTCAATAAACTTGTTCATCAGCGACCTGTCAAGTGATGCCAGGTTTTCATTCA
>JAERRQ010000308.1 GCA_016735355.1 Desulfobacterales bacterium
GCGCGGTAATGAGTGATCCGCTCCTGCCGGCCGCTTCAACTATTATGGTCCCAAGGGAGATGCCGCTGATAACCCTGTTTCTTTTAGGAAAATTATGAGCCTCCGGCTCAGCGTGCAGAGAAAACTCCGATATCACTGCACCGTTTTCGGATATTTTTTGAAAAAGCTTTCTGTTTTTTTGAGGATAAATCTTTTCGAGTCCGCTTCCCAGTACGGCAATGGTTTTTCCACGGCCTGCCAGAGCTCCTATGTGGGCGGCTGTATCTATGCCCAGCGCCATCCCGCTTATAATAGTAACCTTGTGTGAGACCAGTTCCTGAGCCAGGCGCTTTGTTATTGTAACTCCGTATGCGGTGGCTTTTCTTGAGCCTACTATTGCAATTTTTTTAATGGATCTGTCAAGAGTTCCATGAACATAAAGAAATGGCGGTGGATCATGTATCTGATATAGTAGTGAAGGGTAAAGCGGATCGGTAAGGGGTATAATGCGGTAACTCTTTTTTTTTATAAGAGCAATTTCATTCTTATCTTTAGCAAGTATTTTGAAATTTAATATTGCATAGGCTGTTTTGGCGTTTACACCATCAACGCCGGCAATATCTGCGATTGTTGATTTAAAAACTGTTTCCGGCGATCCGAAACGATCAATCAGCAGTTTAAAGATATGATTTCCGACTCCGGGAACAGATTTTAAAGAAAACCAGGGCAGCAATCTATCCATTTATCTTTTTTTACTTTTCCCCTGCCAGGCCAGAAGTATGGGACTCGCTACAAAAATTGAAGAGTAGGTTCCCGTAAGCACGCCTATGATCATGGCAAATGCAAAGTCATGAATTATTCCTCCGCCCATTAAAAAGAGTGCTACCACCACCACCAGCGTGGTGATTGATGTTAAAATTGTACGGCTTAAAGTTTCGTTTATGCTCCCGTTGATAATAGTTTCAAGCCGTTTTTTATGATGTTTGCGCTGATTTTCCCTGATACGGTCAAAGACAATGATTGTATCATTGAGAGAGTAACCTATTATTGTGAGCAGGGCGGCTATAATGGGAAGAGTAAATTCAAGGTCCATGATAGAGAATATACCTACGGTTATGGTCACATCATGAATAAGAGCCACTATTGCGCCCATAGCATATTTAAGCTCAAGGAACCAGAAAAGTATCAGGGTTACAATAATTGCTACGGCGATAAGCACCGGTATGGTGTTTTCCAAAGCAAAAAAATTGCATATTTTAAGGATAACGATAACCGAGCCAATCAGCACAACCGCTATGAATCCGCTCAACAGCCATTTTAATTCAAAACGTCCGGAAATATATATTGTAATAAAGAGCAAAGCATAAAACATGGCAAATAGCGCTTTTTCTCTTAAATCTTTGCCGACCTGGGGGCCGACCATCTCGATCCTTCGAATATCAGCCTGACCACCTGTTGAAGCTTCAAGAGCGTTTTTCATTTCCATAGAAAAATCTTCGGCTGCCAAAACCGACTTATCGGTTCTGATCAGATATTCATTCTCCTTTTGATCACCGAACTGCTGTACGGATGATTTACCGAGTTTTATCCTGGCAAGCCCTTTTTTTATGTCGTTTATGCTGATCGGAGATGTGAACCTGACCTGTATCAGGGTGCCCCCTGAAAAATCGACTCCGTACCTGGGGCCTTTATGCATGACCAGGGAAATCATACTGATCATGATGAATGTTATTGATATAAAGAAAGCAATCTTTCTTTTACTGGTAAAATCAATATTAATACCTGGTTTTATAAATTGCATAGATTAATATCTCCGGCTTTGAGACCTTGTTTCTCTTTCGTTTTATATACTTAAACTCTTGATTTTTCTATTTATAAGTAAATAGTCAAATATTAGCCGTGACAGGATAAGAGCGGTAAACAGGCTTGCTATCACTCCCAGGCTTAAGGTAACGGCAAACCCCTTGACAGGTCCGGTGCCGAACTGGAAAAGAACAAGAGCGGCAATAAGGGTGGTAACGTTTGCGTCGAGAATTGTAATTGTAGCCCTGCTGTAACCGGCATCCACCGCAGCCCTGGGAGTCCTGCCAAAACGCAGTTCCTCCCTTATTCGTTCATATATCAGAACATTTGCATCTACCGCCATGCCTATGGTGAGTATAACACCTGCTATGCCGGGGAGTGTTAAAGTTGCCTGAAACGCTGCCAGACCTCCGGCAATCAAAATAATATTCAGAATCAGGGCAACATCAGCGATAAACCCGGAACCTTTATAATAGATCAGCATAAACAGAACCACAAGCAGACCCCCGGCGGCCATGGAAAAAAGCCCTTTTTTGATCGAATCCGAGCCCAGTGAGGGACCTACGGTTCTCTCTTCTAGTATCTTTACAGGCGCCGGCAGAGCGCCGGCGCGTAGTATAATGGCCAGATCGTGCGCCTCTTCGGTTGAAAAATTGCCTGTAATGCGGGCCTCCCCGCCTGCAATTTTATCCTGTATAACAGGCGCTGAATAGACCTTGTTGTCAAGCACGATGGCAAGCCGTTTTTTTATGTTAGCGCCGGTTATCCTGGCAAAGTCTCTTGCGCCTTTTTTGTCAAATTTAATTGAAACATAAGGTTCGTTGTATTGAGAATCTATCTGCACCCTCGCATCTGTCAGAGTAGCGCCGGTTAAAGCGGTTCTTTTTTTTATCAGCATCGGAGTTTTACTGCTTCGCCCTGTTTGATCATCTTTATGGATTTGGTAGAGTATTTCGCTTCCCGGGGGCGGTGTACCGTTTAAGGCAGTATTGACATCATGCGTTTCATCTACAAGTTTAAATTCAAGCAGGGCAGTCTTGCCGATAAGATCCTTGGCCCTTTGGGTATTTTTTATGCCGGGCAACTGGATCAATATACGTTTTTCACCCTGAATTCTTATATCAGGCTCACTTACACCAAACTGGTCTATTCTGTTTCTTATTGTTTCCAGGGCCTGTTCGGTAGCCATTTTTTTAATATGCAGGGCTTCATCAGCAGGGAGATTTATAACTATAGTATTAATTCCATTTTCCGTAGATCTGGATTGTATATGCAAATCCCGGTATTCTTTATGAATAAAATTTTCAAAATTATTTACACTTTTATCAGGCATTTTAAGCGCAATGCCGGTTCCTTCCACCAGCTTTATCCCGGTATGCCGGATACTGTTTTTTTTTAAATCTCTCCGCAGTTCGTGGGAAATCCGCTCAAGTGTACTGTCAACAGCTTTTTCCGTATCCACTTCAAGGACAAGGTGCATTCCTCCCTGGAGATCAAGCCCCAGGTTGATTTTTTTATGCGGCCACCAGCCCGGCTGTATCGTGGGAAGTAGATAAATAACAGCGGTTATCAAAACCAGCAGAACAAAAATAGGTCTCCAGGTAATATCCTTCAAAACCAGGTTCCTTTCTTGGAAAAAATTGATTATAATCGACAAGCAATTCAGAATCTATCAATTGTCAGATTGTCAGATCATTACCCGCTTTTAAAATTTGGCATAAGGCTAGAGGTAGAAAGGCGTATGATATGATAATACTCCGACGACCGATAACTCATTTAAATTATTTATGTGGAAATCTATCGTTTTTCTTCTTTTTTTGCCTGGGTTTGTTGCTGCGGGGAGACAAGTGCGGTAATGCTCCCTCGAGCTACTTTTACGCGAACCTGATTTGCTATCTCAACAGTAATATCGTTGTCATCCACAGAGGTAATACGGCCGTATATGCTGCCTCCTGTGAGAATCCTGTCGCCTTTTTTCAGATTGCCTATCATTTCCTGATGTTTTTTCTGTTTTTTCTGCTGTGGTCGGATAAGCAGGAAATAGAAAATAACAAACATGAGAATCAGCGGGATAAATGCCGTAAACCCGCCGGATCCCTGGCCTGCTCCGCCTCCCGCTCCCAGTGCATATGCGATACTTGTCAAAATAACCTCCCTTTTTGGACCTTTGTAAATGCCCTATTGTATAATCTTAGTCAATTTGTTTTGTGGTGATATACTGTAAAAAAAATTGTGCGTCAATTATTTCTTATTAATATTGCCCAAGTATTCCTAAAACGGCAGCGCCCATAAAGCAAAGCGCTCCTCTATTTCGAAGGAATCCAGAGGGTCTCACCGTCAAACTGAATGCCGTTTACATTTTTGTAATCAATAGAATCGAGCAGCCCGAAAATCTGTGTCATATTATACACAACCAATTTGTTTAAAGGATGGATCAGGTTAAGATCTATATCCAGCCTGTTCTCTTTAATGTTATAAATACTTACCAGGTTTTCGGAAAATTTTAAAATTTTACCCACACCGGAGCTGTAACCTGATTGATTCGGTTCATCGGAGGAGGGCGCAAGAGGAATGCCTTTATGGTCAAAAAAGTCCTTTAAAAATTTGAAGTGTATGTTCCAAATACTGTCTCCTTTTTTTACTATATATATACCGAACGTCTCAAATTTATATTTCGAATCTTTTTTTGCCGATCCGATATCAGATTCGACGATCTCACCGCTTTTTAAGCGTATCTTTTCAATAATTTTTTTCATGGGAACCGTTGAATGGCCGATTTTCAGCGTTTCATCGGATTTAAGAATAACATCAACTCCGTTTTCGATCCCGTAGTCTGTTTTTCGTTGTTCCATCATCTCCTTTAGTGCAGTATCGTTCTCAATGTTGTTATAATCTACAACAGACTGCTTTTTAACAGGAATGTGCGCAACTTCTGTAGTATCAGTTATGACAGGTTTATCTTTTGATATTAGCCATAATCCTGCAATAATAAGTAGAATAATTACTACAAATATTAGGCTCAATTTTAAGAAAAACTTTGAGTTTTCGGTTTTTTTTATTGGCATATATCCCCTCAATTATAAAATTTAACAGTAATCTATTTTTGATTCCATATGCATCATAGAGCTTTCTGCTACGATATTAATTTGAATACCCCGGCTTGTTTCCAGTTCAAGAAGTTCCTTTCTTTTTTTATTTAAGAGGTATTGGGCAACATCAACAGGCACAATACATTTAATCGAAACTATTTCACTTTTAAGAGTTGTCGCGCTTAACTCCCTTAAAAAACTGAGGCCGCGTGTTTCAAGAGATGGAATCTGTCCCTTTCCCTGGCAATGCTTGCAGGTTTCGAAACTGCTGAACTCTATGGATGGACGTATTCTTTGCCGTGACATTTCGATTAAACCGAATTGTGATATTTTACCGACTTTTGTTTTTGCCTTATCGACTTTAAGATGGAGTTTAAGGGCCTTTTCTACTTGTGCTTTATGCTTACGGTCTCTCATATCTATCATGTCCAGCACAATAAGACCACCAAGATCCCGAAGTCTGAGCTGCCTGGCAATCTCTTCCGCCGCTTCTATGTTTGTATGTGAGGCAGTCTGTTCAATAGACTTTTCTTTGGTTGCTTTTCCTGAATTTACATCTATTGCCACAAGAGCTTCGGTCTGTTCAATTACTATGGAACCGCCGGATTTTAATCCGACACGGCTTTGAAAAATGGAAGAGATCTGGTTTTCAAGCTGGTATTTTGAAAATATCGGTTTAGCCCCCTTGTAGAGTTTGACGATCCGGGTCTCTTTGGGAGCAATAATTTTAATGAAATTTTTGGCCTCCCGGAATAAGGTCTCATTATCTATTAAAATTTCGGTAACATCAGGAGTGAAATAATCACGCAATGATCTCAGAACCAGGTTCCTTTCCTTGTAAAGCAGGCAGGGCGCCTTTTCATTAGTTACGTTTTTATTAATATTTTTCCAAAGCCGCAAAAGATAGCTCATATCTTTGGAGATATTGGTTGTTGTACATTTTTCCCCTGCTGTGCGGACTATTAAACCAAAATCCTCAGGCAGTTTAAGCCTCTCGATTATATTCTTTAATCTGCTACGTTCTTTTTCATCCTCAATTTTTCTTGAAATTCCTTTATTGACAGCACCCGGCATAAGAACTACGTATCTTCCAGGTAGTGAAATATATGTCGTAAGCATTGCTCCTTTTTTCATAAAAGGATCTTTTGTTATTTGTACGATTAGCTCCTGCCCGGTTTTGACTAAATTACTCAGGGTTTTGCTTCTTGAAGGATTGTCCTGATAATAATCGCTGTGTATCTCTTTCTGACCGAGAAAACCATGCCTCTCGGCTCCATAATCAACGAATACGGCTTGTAGACTAGGCTCAATGCGGGTTATAATACCTTTATAAATATTGCCGTGTGTAATAGCCTTTGAAGCACGGTCAATATAAAAACCATCCAGTTTGTTTTTTCTTATGGTTGCTATTCTGCATTCTTCAGGATCCACTGCGTTAACAAGGATTTTTACACTCATTAAATAATATCCTTTGCGCCTATTGTAAGAAGATTAAATCTAAGGGTTTGCTCAACTTAGGATTGGGGATGAAATAAATTGCCCATAATTGCGCCGGGCTTGTGGTCGCCTTCAAGGCGCATCAATGGTTGCATACTCGAAGTCTGTGGCCATTGATGCAACACAGAAGCCGGACACAAGAACAAGTAATTATGGGTAATTTATAAAATTCACGATCCTTAGGTTAAAAAGAATTTGTTTTTCCTACTTTGGATAATGGAATATTTGATAACAGGCACACTTAATTTTTAAATAATTCTTTTAGTTGAATATGAGATTGCCTTTAACAAGTCAAATATTTTCTGGATAATTGTTGCACCTTGCCTGTTGCAACATATCAGAACAATATGTTATAGATTTCGCCTATATTGCGTCACTTGAATAATTTCAAAAATTATTGAGTAAAACTCAGAGCTTCCGGATACTTTTTCTGAAATTTATTATCTGAAAATTTATATAAGAGCTCGCTTAAAAATAACTTCAATACGTTATCGAACAAACATACTCGGAGGTATGACATAATAATGGATGAAGTGTATGACCATAAGGCTGTTGAATTAAAATGGCAAACCTGTTGGGAAAAATCGAACCTGTTTAAGGCTAAAGTGGAACCTGGGAAAAAAAAATATTATCTTCTCGAAATGTTTCCTTATCCTTCAGGCAGAATCCATATCGGGCATGTCAGAAATTATACAATCGGTGATGTTGTTGCAAGATATAAAAGAATGTGTGGATTTAATGTTCTTCATCCTATGGGATGGGACGCGTTCGGCATGCCTGCCGAGAATGCCGCAATTGCAAACAAAACACATCCGGCGGCCTGGACATACGATAATATCGATTCCATGCGCAGGGAATTGAAACGACTC
>JAERRQ010000212.1 GCA_016735355.1 Desulfobacterales bacterium
AAAATTTTATCATCCCAGCTTTTGTTTTCATCACGGTCAAAGATAACCAGGTGCCCCTCGCCGGCAGCGCATTTATCCATGTAGGCCGCAGTCTGCTCAAGACCGTCGGAAATAGTCTTTGCAAGGGTTTTGTACAATATCTTTAATTCGATCACTATTTTTTGGACGCCTGATTTTGTAATTTCCGCTTTCTGATCCGGACCCTGAATTATCAACGGCCAGACAACCAGCAGATCCGTCCGCATCCTTCCCAACCCGTATTCCCTTTCCACCCTGCCTCCGCTGTTGACAATCCTTTGTAAAAAGGCCTGCATTAAAAGTTGGGGGCCGGCTTCCTTGTATTGAAAACGCTCAACCCAATGTTCGGAATGTTCCCTGAAAAATTCCTGGAAATTTAACAGAAGCTTTTCCATATCAAGCGCACCATTATCTTTTATATACCACCTGGGTTCTTCGCTGATTGTAAGCTGGGTACTGTAGGTGAGTTCCCTGGGAATCACCTCCCTGTATATTTGATTAGCAATTCGCAGTTGTCCCTCTGTCTTTATCAACCCCAGATCTCTGGCATAATAAAGATCATCAACCGGTATCTGCTCAGGCTCTTTAAATCCGGCTAAAACAGGTTCAATTACTCGCCGCACCCGCTCTTCCTTAAGCTTGTCCGCCAGTTGATCAAGATGTGTGTCTCTTCTTGAAATAATATTTTCCCCGGCCTGGGTGATCATCTCTTTTGCAACAGGTTCAATCCGGTCAATTTTCATTTCAAAACAGACTTCATATCCAAGGGCATTTACAAGCCATGGCTGACCGGATGTCAATTCCCAGGCCAGTTCAACAGCTTCGGTGGTAAATACCTGAGCGGTTTCTTCCGTATGCTGCATGTATAGAGCCGTCATTTCCTCTTTGGTAAAATCACCTAATCGCAGGGATTTTGCCTTGATATTAAAAGCGCTGCCTCCTGTAATAATTGCCTTGTCCCTGGCGGAATGGATCCGGTAATCCCGCACATCACGAACTCCGCATAAAACAATGCTCTGGGGAAACAACGCCGGGCGTTTGTCATATCCTGCCCTTATCTGACGCAGAACCGAAATAAGTGTATCGCCTATTATCGCATCAAGCTCATCAATTAATAATACTATAGGTTTATCACTTTTTCCACACCACTTTGAAATAACGGCATTAAGGGCTATATCTTCCCCGTTTCTTTGCAAAACGTCGGTCCATAGATCCTGAACCGTCATATCATTTAAGGCTGTTTCAGCTCTGTCAGCCATTTCACCAAGGATTGACCTGATTCCCCGGTATACATCCTCTCTGGCGGCCTGGGCGGATTCTATATTGATATAAAGGCACTTGATTTTTTCAGTCGCATTCAAATGCTCCATCAACGCTAAAAGGCATGAAGTTTTGCCTGTTTGCCTCGGAGCATGCAGAACAAAATATTTTTCCTGATTGATCAATGATGTAATTTCATCAAGGTCAAATCTGTTTAGAGGCGGCAGACAATAATGCTTTTTATCATTCATTGGCCCTGCTGTATTAAAAAATTTCATTACATCCCCCAAAGCATAATAGTCTTCCCATTTATGTTTTTTTTTTTGTAAAAATCTTGTCATCCCAGCTTTTTTTTTTCATCCCGGTCAAAAACAACAAGATGCCCTTCGCCGGCAGCGCATTTATCCATGTAGGCCGCAGTCTGCGCAAGACCGTCGGAAATAGTCCTTGCAAGGGTTTTGTATAAAATTTTCAATTCGATCACTATTTTTTGGGCGCCTGATTTTGTGATTTCCGCTTTTTGATCCAAACCCTGGATTATCAGCGGCCAGATAACCAGCAGATCCGTCCGCATCCTTCCCAGCCCGTATTCCCTTTCCACCCGGCCTCCGCTGTTAACAATCCTTTGTAAAAAGGCCTGCATTAAAAGCTGGGGGCCAGCTTCCCTGTATTGAAAACGCTCGACCCAATGTTCGGAATGTTCCCTGAAAAACTCCTGGAAATTTAACAGCAGCTTTTCCATATCAAGCGTACCGTCATCTTTTACATACCATTTGGGATCTTCACTGATTGTAAGCTGGGTACTGTAGGTGAGTTCCCTGGGAATCACTTCCCTGTATATTCGGTTGGCAATTTGCAGTTGTCCCTCAGTCTTTATCAAA
>JAERRQ010000175.1 GCA_016735355.1 Desulfobacterales bacterium
TTTTTTGTATGTTGCTTGCTGGATTGTTTCAACAGAATGCATGGCAGTAACCAAACCAAGGCAATTATGTTGTAATTATAATCTGCAAATAACTGATTCAGCTATCACATCACAGGGAAGCATCCCTTAAGTTATTGATTTCCACATAGGAATTCCGACCATAAAAATTTAAAACCATTAGGTGTTGAACACAGATTGATAAAATATGTGTTCTTTATCCCTTGCCCCCAAAGATTATTTTGATTCTGCCTCTGTAGTTTGTGCTCAGCACCTATCTTTTTTTTTCGGGCCCATTTTTTCGGGTCTATTTTAAATACAACAGGAATTTTCTCTGGAATGTTCACCATTCCGGCTTGGACAGGGGTGAGGTGAGTATAACGGTAAAGGGGGTTTAAGGTATTATTCATAAGCTCCTACCAATATGGACCTGAAGTTTCCGTGAAAAAGATGGCCTGATCGCTGGCTTTTTTTTGTTGTATTATGCGGTATAACTGACGTTAAGCCATTGCATGGCAAGGCCCAGGTTAGCCTGACAGGAAATATAGCTTGATAAATCACTATGTAACCTTTAATCTGTATAGATTGTCAGATAATTCATTTCACGAGGATAGAGGGAGGAAGCCGTATTATAATACTCCAACTACCGATAACGCAGTGAAATTATTTATATAATAATCTATATAACTCCGTTGTTTTTCTTCTCCGGGATATAGCATGCCATCCATTTGAGAGTAAGAATGATGCGGTAAGCGTAGTGGAATGGGTAATCAGGCTATAGATTATATCAGCTTTGGTGAACAATTTATAACATTGTTTATTATGGTGTTATAAAATAAACGTGATAAGGAAAGAGGTACATTATGACGGTGACGGTCAAGATAGATAAACTGGCTAAGGATATGGTCAGTATTGTTGGTAAAGAGCATGCGATCAGTGACTTGGCCAGCAGGATAGTATTTGCCCAAGATCCACAAAACTTTGATCTGGAGGAACATAACATCCCGTATGTTGTAGTCCGGCCTTCTAAAACGGAAGAAGTTTCACAGATATTGAAATATGCGAATGAAAAAAAAATTAACGTGCATACACATGGTTCCGGCAGTTCATTTGCCGGTCTGGCACGGCCAAAGGTAAATTGTATATTATTAGATACAAGACGGATGAATAAGATGGAGGTATTTCCGGAAAGAGGTTTTTTTGAAGTCGGTCCCGGTGCTCATCTTGCCGAAGTAGAAAAGGAATTGGCAAAATATAATGCCATGCTTCCCATAAATTTAGGCAGTCAGCTAATAGCAAGTATTGGAGGGGCCGTCTCCGTCAACACAAGTGGTCACATGGTGGATGCAGCCATCGGCAAACCTGGCGATTTTGTATTGGGGCTGGAAGTAGTATTACCTACAGGGGAAATCCTGCAAACAGGATCAGAATCACCGCGAAGGCCTGCAGGGGTTGAGCTTACCAGGTTGTTTATCGGCTCAGAGGGGCTTTTGGATATAAAAACCAAGATTAGAATGCGATTAGTTCCTTTGGCTGCGTTTCAGAATATTGTGGTTTATTATGACCATGTTGATGGCATACTGGATACGGTTATGGAAATGTATAAAAGATGCATTCCGGCTCCCGTTTTCTATGAATTTTTGGACGAGAAGTCGGCTAAAATCGGCTTCCAGGCAGTAGGTCTTCCCGAACCGGCTGGCCCTGTTTCAATGATACGCATCGCTAACGTGAGTAAAGCCGGAAGTGAAGAATTGTCAAAGGAGTTTTTAGAATTTCTGAAGGTTGGTAAGCCTACGGAAATCAAGTTGGTTACTGACAACGAAGAGTGGACAAAATTATGGGCTGCGAGGGCTGAATTTGCTAATTACCTTTTTCGTGGGGGGCTGACATGGTGGAGTGAAATATCCACGAGGGCGGATAAGTTAAAAGAAGCTTTTCATGAAGTGGAGGCACTCGCGAAAGGCTTGAAGAGTTACGAAAATCCGGAATTTTATGCCTACGGTCATATTGGAGCACCAACTATTCATGCACGTGTTTTTTGGCCCACAAAAGATATCTCTATCGAAGATCGGAGGGCAATAGGTTTGGAATGGATAACAAAGACGGAAGAAATAAATATAAAATATGATGGATGCGGTGGAGAGGTAGGACTCACAGCTATCAGGGTGAATTCATTTATCAGGAAGAAATATGGTGAAAAATATTATGAAATTCTTGTCAAGCTAAAGAACCTTTTCGATCCTGAGGGGATACTAAATAAGGGGAATTTGGAAGGATGGACATAGGAGAAAAAAGAGAAAGGCTGGAAATAAAAAACAAAGATGAACTACTTGAGGAACTCTCTAAGTGTAGACGATGTCGTTTCTGCCTTGATGCATGTGAAATCTATCAACAATCAGAGAATAGCGAAGTTATGTCGGGATACGGCAGAGTACAATTGTTGAGGCTTCTTCTTGATAATACTGTTCAATTGGATGATGCGGTAGTATACCCCATTTATTCTTGTCTCCAATGCGGTCGTTGTACCATTGTATGTAAAAGTAAGGGACAAAATCTTGAGGTTTCGGAATTAATAAGAATCGGAAGGTCTTTACTGGCTAAAGAATTGGCAAGACAAAAGG
Source organism: Desulfobacterales bacterium (assembly GCA_016735355.1). Taxonomy (GTDB): domain Bacteria; phylum Desulfobacterota; class Desulfobacteria; order Desulfobacterales; family BuS5; genus BuS5. The sequence goes on from JAERRQ010000175.1 coordinate 2,619, forward strand.
GGAAATGATGTGGAAAAGGTTAAGGTATTAATTTCACAGTTATTGTTGTCGTTGATAGATAACATTCAAAGGACAGGTGACCCTCTTGGTATAAAAAAGGTATATTGGGCAGATTGGGCAGAGGGTCTTAACCTTCCCAGAACAGGCGAGACGGTACTGCTTACTGGGAGAATGTACCAGATGCTGCCTTATATTACTCAAGCTGTAAGCCTGTTATCCCAGACAGAGAAATTGCTTTCCCGGAAAATTATCGGCAATATTGTAAGGCGCGGAAGCAAATTGGCCGGGGAAAAGGCATTAACATGGGGAGCTCGAAAAGAGGAAGCGCTGGCAAACAAGGGGGTAAGATCGCTCCGGGGCATTGTTAAAGCCTTATCAGCAATAGGCCTGTGCCCGGCTTATCTATATGAGGATGAACCTTATAGCGGTGTTATGTTATATGACCTCGGTTTGGATGAGCCTCTTGCAGAACATATCGATAAAGTATATCGACTGTTTAAAGAACATGGTGCAAAAGAAGTGATCTGTGTCGACCCTCATACCACTCTTATGTTGAAAAATGTTTATCCCCAATATATCAGTGGGTATGACCTTAGGGTAAGGCATTACCTGGAGGTTTTAGATGAACAAGTTACAGAGATAGAAAAAAATCGGAAAGGGCAGATTGAAGAAAAATTCGTCATGCACGACTCTTGTGTCATGGCAAGGGATTTGTCTATCATTGAACCTCAAAGAAGGTTGTTAAAAGCCATAGGAGCTCAGTTATTAGAACCTGAACATACTAAATTGGACACATTGTGCTGTGGAGGACCTATAGAGTATGCCTTCCTTAATTTAGCAAGTAGGGTGTCCCGTAATCGGATAGAGAAGTTGGCTGAGATATCAACACATATAGCGTTAACATGTCCAATTTGTCTCCTTAATTTAGCTCGTTATGAGCAGGAACTGGGGATTAAGGTTTCTGATGTAGGAGAAATTTTGGATATGGCTTTTTAGGAGCTGAAAGGAAATAATCTACGCATATCGTGCAGAATTTTTGTTCGTCTTCAAGGCCGGGAACTTCATTGCTGAAATATTTAGTAATTATACTGCTCGTTTTAATTGCCGGATGTGCCAATCCCACGATTATACGCCGGATGGAAATTACGGGCTATTGCGGGTGCGGCAAGTGCTGTGGATGGGAGAGGGGCAGTTGGAAATATTTAAAACTTAATTTCTGGAATCGATATATAAGCGCCGGTCGGAATAAGGGTAAGCCCTATTCAGGGCTTACCGCCAGCGGAACAAAGCCCCACGAGCCAGCTCCGGGACTATTTTCCGTGAACAGCCTCACACATCCCTGGATGATTCCCTTTCGAATTATATTCTTTCCATGGCTTCTTTGTTCCCGTGATGGCACAATTGCAGCAGACACCAGGTTTTATCCTTTTGGTACCAGGTTTTATATTCCGGGATACGGATATGGTCGGGTAGAAGATAGGGGTTCTGCAATTAAAGGGAAAAAACGCCTTGATCTCTATTTTAACTCACATCAAAAGGCTCTTAACTGGGGCAGAAAGAGGATTGACGTGCGGAAGGAGTAGTTTAGATGGTAAAACAGGTAGACTGGGAAAAGATGCTTTGGAGAATGGAACTTTTAATGAGGCTGAAGCAATTTTTCAGTAGCCTTTAACATGTTGAAAAAAAAGGAAGATCTTGAAAAAACTTTGTTTATGAGAAAACCGGGCAATAAGGCGACCCTTACCGGGGAATCCGTTATCCGATTAGTTTTGCAGGCGTTGAAAGCGATATTATGGCCATGCTGCCGCCCTCATACCAAAACCTGGAAGGGTTAATAAAAAAACTGAGAGGCAATGATAACCGGCTCCTATTGGGAGTTACCGGCGGCATAGCAAGCGGAAAAACTACTGTTGCAAAAATGCTGGAGGAGTTCGGCGCTCCGATAGTCGATTTTGATCTACTATCAAGGAAAGTGGTCGAGCCCGGGAAACCTGCCTGGAAAAAGATAGTCGAATACTTCGGTAAACAGGTTCTCCAGGATAATGAAACTCTGGATCGTAAGAAACTGTCGGATATTGTATTCGGAGATCCTGAAAAAAGAAAGAAGCTGGAGAGCTTTACCCACCCGGAAATTTATGACGAATTTATTGAACAGGTCAACCAAATAGCATCAGCTACCCCGGATCCGGTAATACAAGTGGTAATTCCGCTTCTGATTGAGGTTAACCTTACGTATATCTTTGACAAAATCCTTGTTGTTTATATTCCCCAGGAAATGCAGATCGAGCGTTTGGCGCAAAGAGACGGTATCAGCGCCGTAGAGGCGGCCAATATACTGAAATCTCAATTACCGATAGATGAAAAAATTCGTTTTGCAGATTTTAAGATTAATAATGCAAATTCCCTGAAAGAGACCGAAGCGCAGGTAAAGGAACTCTGGAAGACGCTAAAAGATATCCAACAAGAACAGGAGCGCACATGAAATAAATTGTCTGCAAATCGGCACCCTTCATATCCCTTCAAAAGTACTTTACACTTTAATTCTGCGAATTTATTTTTAAGCAAGCCCTGATCAAGATGTCTCCTGAATTCTTTGGTATAATTTTTGCTTTAATCTTCGTTATGCTCTCCTGTAAACTGTATTTGATTCCCATATCTACCTCAAAAGGGCATAAATTGCGCTTTTTCAATGGCCCTGAACAACAATAGCTGTGTTGCTCAGACTCGCAATAGTATATGCTGTTACGAGACTTCCCGTTTTGTTCTTGATGCTAATCGCTCACCTAAAAAAACGCAATTTATAACCTTTAAAGGTATGTTTTTAGATAATTACCTGATTTTAAAATTTGGCACAAGGCTATAGCTATAGGCAACACAAATATTAAATATGCCGTTTATCAAAGATTACATAGATATATTTTTATCAAAGACTGTCCATTTGTTTAGAAAATCCTCAAAGGACTATGATATAATTATAGGGCAGCTTTTGATTAAAAAAAATATTATTTCGAAAGATCAGATCGATAATGCTCTGAATGAACAGAAAGTCAAACTGGTTGAATTGGGAAAGGCTGTAAAACTCGGTGAGATAATTGTCGGACTTGGTTACGCGACTGAAGAAAATCTGATAGATATAATAAATGAGTATTACAATATATCGGTAACGTCCCTTTCGGACAATATTCAGCAGCTTATAGAAAAAAAACGCGGTTCTTTTATAGAAAAACTTCCTACCCCGAGCATACCGATCTGGTTGAAGCTGTCGGTTGCTACAATGATAATAATTGTTATTACTGTTTTTGTTATAAGTTATGTGGTGCTTGGAAAACAAAGGGAGATACTGTATCAGCAGACTTTAAAGATAGGCAAGGTAAGTCTTAATAATTATGCATATAACGCAAGAATTCCTCTGCTTGAAAATAATATCCTGCAACTTAATACTGTAATTAACGGTGCTTCCAATATAGAAGGGTTGATTTATGCGGCGATCCTTGACCATAGTCGGGTAATAAAAGCCCATTCAAATTTCAACAAGATCGGTACCGATTTCAAAAGATTCGGCAATGTGGAGGAGGTTACAACAGAAGATGGTATTGTCTATTTTACCAGCAAGCTTATATCCGGCGAGCGTGTAATCCATTTAAGCAAGCCGATTGTATTTAAGAACAAAAGACTCGGAGCTGTCCATGTGGGCGTTTCGATTGACTTTATTGAGCATGAGATAAGTAGTGAGAGAGTATCGATTATCATTATGACCATTATTGTGGTCTTGTTAAGTACTGTCATAGCTGTTTTTTTTGGATTCAGGTTTGCCGGCCCCATAACTAAACTTGTTGTTGCCACCCAGGAGATCGGAAGCGGCAATTACAACTATAAAATTAAGATGAAACGGAATGATGAACTCGGTAACCTTGCAATAGCTTTTAATAAAATGAGCGAGGATCTTTTAAAAAAATCCTTTATGCAGGAGTCCTTTGGGAAATATGTCGGCTGTGAAGTACTGAACATGATTATGGCAAATCCTGAAGATTCATGGCTCAAAGGGCGTAAAAATGAAGCGACAATTCTTTTTCTGGATGTCAGAGGATTTACCTCCTATTCTTCCACAAAAGATCCGGAAGAGATAGTGGAAGAGCTGAATGAATATTTTGAGATTGTAACGAATATCGTTATAGATTATGGTGGCTACATTGACAAGTTTATTGGAGATGCCGTTTTAGCTGTTTTTGGTGTGCCAATCCATAATAGAAGGCATATTGAAAGGGGAATCCAGGCTGCGGTCCTGATACAAAAGGAACTTGTTAAAACTGGAAATGCCAAAGATAACAAGCTCCTCACTTCTGTAGGAATCGGTATCGATTCCGGGGTTGTGATTTCAGGAAATATCGGCACACAGGTTAAGATGGAATATACTGTCATAGGAGATTCTGTTAATATCGCTTCACGCCTAAATGGGCTTGCAAAATCAGGGGAGATTGTAATCAGCAGAAAGGTCTTTGAAAAGGTCGGAAAACTGGTTGAAGTTGAAGCATTACCGCCCCAGGGAATAAAAGGCGTAGCCGGGAAGGTTGAGACTTTTAGGGTGCGGAGTATAATTGACAGGCAACAGCGGCCTGATTTGATCTGATCCGGATATTTGATATGATTAAGTTTTTTTTTAATTATACATATATTTTAATAATTTTTTTGTTTTACGGGTGCGCCGTCTTTCAGGAGGCGCCTGAAAATGCAAAAATATCATTATATGAAAAATATAGAACACAGGCCATGGAGCTTGAAAAAAAAGATGAATTAAAAATAGCGTTATATTATTGGAAACTCGCGGATATCCTGGCGGTAGATGACGGAAAGACTGATTTTTATATATCCAATTTAAAGGAAAGAATAGAAAGAGAGTCGGAGGAGCATTTCAGAAAAGGCATTGATTTCTACGCTAATAATATGCCTGACCAGGCGTTTGATGAATTTTTTATAACAGTCAGGTGTGACCTTGACCACAAAGAGGCTCTACGGTATCTAAGATGTATCCAATCGGGGAAAAACTATGCGGAAATTCAGGGTGATAAAATAACTGCAGGATTGCCTATGGGAAAAGTGAAGGAACAGCAAGAAGGCGTCTCTGCCGCTGTTCAGGAAGACGTTGATAATAAAAAAAAATATTTTATAGTTGCATCTGTCCCGGAAACAAAAAAAATAATTCATGAGAGCAGATTAACGGAACCTGAGGAAAATGAAGATGATAGGCTTATAAAGGTGAAAGCGAATCTGTTGAAAGCCAAAACCTGCTTTAATAATAAAGATTATGATAAAACGATTCTTGTAGCATCCAGGATACCGAAAGATGATCCTGAAAACAGGGAAGCTTTGGCCCTTAGGAATGCCTCATATTTTAGCAAGGGGAACTCATTGCAATTGAAAAAAAAATATATCGTGGCATTAAAGATGTTTCGTAATGTAGAACCGGGTTATAGGGACGTTAATAAAAAAATATCAGCCCTGAAAAAAAAATTAATGCAAAGGGCCGATTTTTACTATAAAAAGGGTGTTAGGCTATTTGTTGATGAAAAATTAAAAGATGCCATTATCCAATGGCATAAAGCTTTAGAATTAAATCCTGAACATAGTGAAGCGCAAAAAAGTATTGAAAAAGCTCAAAACATTCTTGAAAAGTTAAATAAGGTTAAGTAGTGCCCAAACGAAAAATAGAAATTTTTTTCAAGTTCAAGGAAGGTAAAAATTTTAACCGCCAACCCCCTTCACCGTCAATTTTTTGACTTTTCGAATATTGTTTAGTCTTATGCTTTTTGGTTAATAAAAAATGAATGTCATATCCTTATCCACTTTTGATTTATCAATAGCAGCACTT